>CAMNGG010000001.1 GCA_946537975.1 uncultured Treponema sp.
CAACCGAGGATATTTGATTAACAATATAAGAGTTTCGCAAGAAACTCTAAGTTAAATTGAATGGCGATATTTTAGCCATTCAATTTAAACATTCCTTATAATCAATATCATATTCTTTCATAAATTTTTCAATATCACTACCTTCCAGGGGCTTTCCAGACTGGCTTCCTGCAGACTTGTTGATTTTGGACAAAATTGAAGAGATTTTATGAAATGGGCTTGTGATATGTTATAATAAAGTTTGGTGTTCGAAATGCTAAACGAAATTATTTTATTTGCAGCCAGTCTTTCTTCCTTTGCGGCGGTTTTAATCTCACTTTTATTTTTTCTCAGATATAAAAAGATTTTCTTCTTTCACATTTTTCTGATTCTTTTTTCATTTTTTCTAATCAGCGTAAATAATTTTTATGCTCTTCTTCATGAACCAATCACAAACAGAATAATTCTTTGCATTTTTGGAGCCTTTTTATCTTTCAGTTTTTCTTATGGACTTATCAGTTTTACTTTTGATTTAATTCATATCTCAGTATCTGCCGCCGTAAGAAAAATTTTTTTTATATATTCTTCTGTAGTTTTCATTTTTTCAATTTTAATAATTTTTATAACTCAAATTTCAAATCCTGCTTTTGTTATCAATCTTCTTGGATTATGGATTCCGACTGGTTTTTCACTTTTGATGAGTGCAATCTTTTTAAAAAGAATTGATACTGGAATTTTCAGAAAAGAACGCTGGTTGATTTTGATACTTGCGATTCTTAATCTTGTTCTTTCTTTTATCCTGCATAATGCATCTTTTATTTTTATCATTTTCCTTTCAGTTTTAGTCTATCATATTTTTTATCGCTTCTATTTTGCATCTCCAATTTCTCAGAAGAACAAAAAATTAACGCCAGATTTTATTTGAGATTTTTCTATTACAAAGCGTGAAGAAGAAATTATTCTTGCACTTCTGGATGGAAAATCTAACAAAGAACTGGCCCAGACTCTTTTTGTAACAGAAAAAACAATTGAAGCACATCTTGCAAATATTTATAGAAAAGTTGGTGTAAAAAATAGACTTGAACTTTTTTCTCGTCTTAAAAATGATTAGTTCCAATTTTTGCTTCTAAGGGTTTACCCTAATTTTAAAAAGTAAATAAAAACTGGTACATTCCCCAATATCTTTTATGAACCTCCGTGGATATGATTGAAAAAAAATTGAGGAGGTTTCAATGAAAGAAATAAATTCAATAAAAAAACTTATTCATGCTTTATTTTTGTTTTTCTTTGTATGCGGAGGGCTTTTTTCGCAGGAGAAGAAAACTACTTTTGAGCTGGATTTTTTCATCAACTGGACATTTGGCTCTTATAAGGAAATGACATTTTCAAATATTTCACAGAGTATTCTTGCACCACGATTTCAGATTGATGCAAAAATCTATTCTGCGAATTTAATTCATAAAATCACAGCTGATTATTTTTTCTGTAAACCTGAATCTAAGCTTACCGAAACAGCTCTTGTGTATAAAAATTATGATCCGGTAACTGGCGAGACTTATTATGAAGGATTTAAGAGTGATCTTGCTTTCCATAGAATCAGGCTTCAGTATGATTTGGGCTACAGATTTCTGGAAAATGACCGGATGGACCTTTTCATTGGTGGAAATTTTGCCTGTAATGCCTTTCTGCAGTTTGAGCATTATCCTTCAATAACTGGGATTTTAACTCTTGGGCCATCAGCAGTTTTTAATTATCGACTGGATAATCGTAATGCTTTTTATCTATCATCATCTTTTCCTTTAATTGGATATGGAATTCGTCCACCTTTTGCAGGGTGTGATGCTGAACTTATGAAATATGCGGAAGAGGATTTTTTCAAAATTTTTGGACTAGGTAAATTTTTAAGTTTGCACAATCATCAGTCAATTTTGCTTGAATTGGGATATAAACTTCAGGCTTCGAAAAATTTTTCTTTAGGGCTTGGATTCGATTTTGAGTATGGAAGAATCGATGTTCCACAAGAGAGATCTTTGTATTATGTGGATGGAAATTTTAAGACCAGTGCATCTGTAAGATTTTAGTTTGTTTGAAATATCAGGAGAATTATTATGATGATTTTTTTTATGAAGAAGATTAAATCTTTTGCTTTTGGATTTTCAATTTTGTTTGCTTTTATGACTTTTCAATCCTGCTCTTTTTTTTATGGAGAATCTGCAGAATTGTCTTACACCGCAATGTTTGATTCTCTCTGGAGGGAATATGATGAAACTTATGCGCTGTTTGACGTTCGCGGAGTGGACTGGCAGAATCAGTACAGTATTTGTCGTCCTTTAATTAATGATAATATGACTGATAAAGAATTTCTTGATGTGTTAAAAAGGCTTTTATATCCGCTTAATGATGCCCACGTTTATGTAAAGGCAAGCATTGGATGTTTGAACTCTGGAGAAGATAATGTTGTTCCAGATAATTTTTCATTAGCACAGGTTTGCCAGGATTATGTTGAATCGCCTGTAAAATGTGGAAATCAGATTATTACTTATGGAAGATTAAGAAATGATAGTCAGACTGGTTATATTCATATTGCAGCATTTTCCAGCGGGCAGACGGGCATAAATCAAAAACAGAATTGGGCTGATGATATTGATCTCGCGCTGGAATCTCTTCGGGATACAAATGCAATTATTCTTGATGTTCGTGGCAACAGAGGTGGACTTACTGGGAATGTAACTCGTATTTCCGGTCGTTTTTGTTCAGAAAATAAGATTTATGCAATTTCAAGGACAAAAAATGGATGTGGAAGGAATGATTTTGGAAATGCCGTCTCTCTTGAAATAAAAAAGAATGGCAGCTGGCAGTATACAAAGCCTGTAATTCTTTTAACAAATGCACAGACTATGAGTGCCGGTGAAGAATTTACAATGGCTCTTGTGTCGCAGCCCCATGTAATTCAGGTAGGAAATCATACTTGTGGAGTTTTTTCTCTTTCTCTGGAGCGTTGTCTTGCAAACGGGTGGAAATATTCAGTTTCGGTGCAGAAAGTCACCGACACGGAAGGAAACATCCCTGAAGGCAAAGGTATTGTTCCTGCTGCCGAAAACCTGATTCTTAATACATCTGCCAGTGACGACCTGCAAATGGAAAGAGCAATTCAATTGTGTGATTAAACTGATTTATTTTTTTGTGATGAAAGGATAACAGCTAAAAAATCGTCAAAAGCTCGGTAAGATTGTTTATGGTGTAATCCGGCTCTTCTGATTTTGAAAGAGGTTTCTGTAGGGCACCAAAGCCTTGTTTTATCCAGACGGTTTTCATTCCAAGAGCTTTTGCAGGAAGGATATCATTATCAAGACGGTCGCCGATCATACAGGCTTCTTGAGGTATATAGTTAGTCTCGTCTAACGCGAATTCGAAAATGCGGATATCAGGTTTCATAATCTTAAGGTCCCAGGAAGAAATAATGTACTTAAAATATTTCAGGAGTTTAAAGGATTGCAGGCGCTCTTTTAAGCCGTCGAGTTGGTTTGCGATTATTCCTAGCTCGTATTTTTGAGAAAGAGTTTCGATTACAGCAGGTGCCTCGTCATATAATTTTTCGAGTTCTGTGCGGTAGGGAGCAACTTCCTTAAAATTGTATTTGTCTATTAAAGTACGGAATTGCGGCTTGCGTGAGACTGAAGCAATTTCTATTTCGTGATAAATGTCGGTGGCAGAAAGTCCAAGTTTTTTTGCTTCGGCGGTTTGAGCCTGCTCCCTGCAGCGTGCCTCCCAGACTGC
>CAMNGG010000002.1 GCA_946537975.1 uncultured Treponema sp.
TGTACTTTTTATCACATGCAGATTTTGCCGTCGGCAAAACTGCGATATCGTGCCTCCTGCACGACCGCTAACGCGGAGTTTATAAGGAGATAAAAATGGATTACAAGACACTTTTAAAAGATTCAATTAAGGCCATGCCAGAAAGCAAAAGAGCCGCTCGTCAGCCGGTTTCAAGTTACACCACCCCAGATATTTACCGTTTAAACTACAATGAAAGTCCTTACGGTCCGAGTCCTAAAGCAATTGAAGCAATGATGGAAGCTGCAAAACGTCCTAACATTTATCCGGACTGGTTTTCTGTAGATTTAAAAACAACTTTTGCCCAGCTGCACGGACTTCCAGATATGATGCATGTTTGCACAGCAACAGGTTCATCTTCCCTCATCAATATTCTTGGTGAAGTTTTTTTGAATCCTGGAGAAGAAGTAGTTCTTGGTGATCCAAGTTACGAGGCCTTCCGCGATACAGCATATATTGCAGGAGCAGTTCCTGTTGTAGTCCCTCTTGATAAAGAAATGAACTACGACCTGGATGCAATGCTCAGAGCCATCACACCAAAAACAAAAATGATGGTTATTTGCAATCCAAATAACCCAACCGGAACTTTTATTGATTCAGAAAAACTGGAAGCCTTTATCAGAAAAGTTCCTGAGACTGTTCTCGTAGTAGTTGATGAAGCCTATCTAGAATTTGTAAGAAATCCGGTTACCTATTCTATGATTAAAATGATTCGCGAAGGCTACGAAAAACCACTCATCGTTTTAAAAACTTTCTCTAAGGCTTACGGAATGGCTGGACTTCGTATCGGTGTTGCAGCAGGAAAGCCAGAACTGATTTCCCTTCTTTCAAAATCTGGAGCTGCCTGGAACATAAACTTCCTTGGTCAGAGAATGGCAACAGAGGCACTTAAAGACCAGGAATACATTGCACAGGTTGGTGAACTGAATGCAATTGAACGCAAAAAAGTTACAGAAGGACTTGAAGCTCTTGGTTGCAAAGTTTACAAGAGTCAGACAAACTTTATTTTGTTCAAGGCTCCAGGAATTGAAAACACAGAGGTTGTAGCAAAGCTTGCAGAAGAAAAAATATTAATCGGCTGCCCGATTGGAATGAATCGTGTTAGTCTTGGAACAGCAGAGATGAATGATAAATTCCTTTGTGTAATGAAATCTATACTAACTAAAAAGTGCGAGAAAAAACTTGCCTAAAACTCCTCTTTTAGGCATAATATTCGCAATGAGTGCAATGACGTGCATAAAGCATTTGTCACTGCACTCTTTTTTTTGTCCAGAGGAATATTATGTACACAGTAAATGAAATTATGAATCTTTCACTTTTTAAGAAATTTAAAATCCTCACCGGAAAAGAATATCTTACCAACACCGTAACAACCACAGTCATTCTAGAATTCGAAAGCAGCCGGATAAATTATGCAGGTTACTGTTACGGGTACTTTGTTTTGATTTCATATTTTTTTGCATCCATAAGTCCTGAGCTTGTAAATGGTTCAATCAAAAATCTTATTCAAAAAAGAGTTTCTGGGATTGCAATTAAACTTTTACCAGATGAACATATTCCCCTGGACATCATTCAGTGCGCAGAAGAATATCATGTACCCATTCTCACATTTTATGATGAGTTTATGGAAGACCT
The DNA here is from genome assembly GCA_946537975.1 of uncultured Treponema sp. Classification (GTDB taxonomy): domain Bacteria; phylum Spirochaetota; class Spirochaetia; order Treponematales; family Treponemataceae; genus Treponema_D. The sequence continues at coordinate 1,654 of CAMNGG010000002.1, forward strand.
GATTATCAACATAAACGAATCAATGAAAACCCGCGCCCAATACATCATTCACGAAGAAAAGTTAAATATGATTTTAAATGAAAAAAAGGATAAGGATGAAGTTTCCAGAATTGCACGCGAAATTAATCCCGATTTTAAAAACAAAATCATAAGTGCCGTTTTGATTCCCAAAAAAGAATCTTCCAACCTTAAAGTTCACACTTTTTTCGACAGTCTCATGTATCACCGCTCAAAAGTTACCTCAACAACACCCTGGTCTTTCATTAAATCTGACCACAACATTGTTTTAATATGCAGCTTTTATGAAGATGAAGCAAAGTCTATTTTTAAATTCCGCTATATTCAGGATATTCTCATGCAAAACGGCTTTACCACAGAAGATTTTTTTATAGGCTATGATGAAGAACTGATGTCACTGCATGACCTGAGAAAATCTATTAAGAATGCTTACGCTGCGGCTGAAGTTGCTAAAATTAAAAAGAGCGATTCTCTTTCATATAAGTTTATTGGAGTATATAAATACGCCTACAATCTGCTTTTAGATGATATAATGTACAGTGAAATTAAAAATAGAATTAATATCCTACAAAATTACGACAAGAAGCACGATGCAAATCTCATAAAAACACTTAACTCTTTTGTAAAAAATAACGGAGATTATTCGGCCACAAGTGAAGACTGTTATCAGCACACAAATACAATCCGCTACAGAATAAAAAAGATTTTTGAACTCCTAGATTTAGACGAAAATGAAGGTTCAGAAGAAATCAGACTATTAATCAGGTGCTATCATCTGCTCAAAGACCGACAGGCATGAATCTTTGTCAGCACAGGACCAGTGCACCCTATCGGGTATAAATCAATACAATTACCATCATATTATACCCTTTGAGGTATAATATGACATATTTTTATAGACATTACACCCGTTAGGGTATATAATTTCCATAATGAACAAAAACACTCAAAATTTCATAGGAAGTTTTCTCAAACAAAAAAGAAAATCTGCAGGACTTACTCAAGAAGAATTTGCAATCAGAAGCGGACTCGGTCTTCGTTTTGTTCGTGAACTTGAACAGGGAAAGCAAACAGTACGTTTAGACAAAGTTAATCAGGCTCTTGCAATGTTTGGATACGTAGCCTCCCCTGCAAAAATTCCAAAAGATGAGTCGGGAGAAGACAATGACAAATAGATACGGACTTGTTTATTATCAGCAAGAACTGTGCGGAAAAATTTTTGAAACAGATGAAGGTTATTCCTTTGAATACGAGTCTACCTGGCTTGAAAATCCCGCAGCCCGAGAAATAAGTCAAACTCTACCATTAAAAAATAAATCTTATTCATCTAAAACTCTTTTTTCCTTTTTTGACGGATTAATTCCCGAAGGATGGCTTTTAGAAGTTGCTGTAAAAAACTGGAAACTTAATCCAAAAGACAGAATGGGACTTTTACTTTCAACCTGTCAGGACTGTATTGGTGCCGTAAGCGTAAAACCTCTTTTGATGGAGAATAAAGAATGATTAAAAAGTTTTGTCTCTGCTGTCTTAAAGAATTAAATGATAATGAAAAAGAGCAGAATTTTCACAAAAAATGTCTTAAAAATTTTTTTGGAACGACAAAAACTCCACAGATTGAATTAAATGATGAAATTCTGGAGGCTCTCGCACAAAAATCAAGTTCTAAAGGAATATCAGTCGCTGGTGTTCAAAAAAAAATATCACTTCACCTGCTATCTGAAAAAAACGAACAACCTCGTCTAACTTTAATAGGATTTCCTCAGGGTTATATTTTAAAACCACAAAGTAATGATTTCGAATTCCTTCCTGAAACTGAACACATTACAATGGCTATGGCAGAAAAAGCAGGACTACAGGTTGTTCCGCATTCATTAATATATACTTCTAATCATTCTCTCTCTTACATAACAAAACGAATTGACAGACAAAAAAGCTATGAAAAAATACACATGGAAGATTTTTGTCAGCTGTCTAATCGTCTGACAGAAGATAAATACAAAGGTTCATACGAACAGTGTGCAAAAATTATCCAGAATTATTCTGCAAGACCTGGTATTGATTTAACTGATTTTTTTTACAGACTGCTTTTCTGTTTTATTACTGGTAACTCAGATATGCACTTAAAAAATTTCTCTCTTATTCGAAATCCTCAAAATGATGAATGGGAACTTTCCAAAGCATACGATCTTCTTCCAGTAAATATTTTGATGCCCGCGGATAAAGAGGAAACAGCACTTACATTGAATGGAAAAAAATCACGTTTGACTCGAAATGATTTTTTAATTTTTTCACAGAACATAAAAATCCCTTTAAAAGCCGCTGAAAAAATGATTGAAAATCTTATTTCAAAAAAGGAGACTTTGCTTGAACTTACAAAATCTCCTTTTATTTCAGATGAACTGCAAATAAAGTTCTCTAATCTTATTGAAGAACGATGCAGAAGACTAATGTAATGAACCAAACGAATTTATCTATACTTTTATTGGATGCTTTTTTTTACCAACCTTTTTCCAAATCCCCGCACTATATAAGCAAACCGGTTTTTAGTAAAATGGAATAGCGATGGAAAAAGAAAAGGCTGACAAGTTA
>CAMNGG010000003.1 GCA_946537975.1 uncultured Treponema sp.
TGAAAAACGATTTAAATAGTTTATATAATTTGCTTGATTAACATAATTATCTGTAAGAGTTCCAACAATATCAAAAATGGCAAGACCAAGAGAAGATTTGCCGCTGGCATTTTTACCATACATTACAGCAGTTTTTACGATTCCATTTTTTACAGCTTCTGTATTAAAAGCATAGTTACCAGTTGTAGAAAAATCGATTGTTACCGGTTCTTTAAAAGCCTTAAAGTTACTTACCGTTAATGATTTTAGCATAATCAGACCTCAAAAATAATTATACTACATTATCGACAAAATGCATTAAAAAACACACTTCTGCCGTAATTTTTTTACGGCAAAAGTATATCATGTTTTTATTATATCTGTAAATAAAAGAAGGAATTATTGTTTATTTAAAATCTATATGTTGATTGGAAAAGAAGATTTTATCTCCTTCTTGCTTTATTATTTCAGCTCCAAAAATATGTAAATCTGGAAAATCATTGTATAAACTGCAAAATGCAATTTTTATATTATTCAAATCAATTTGTACATTTGCGAGTTCAAATATTTTTTTCCCTGTTTCTGTTATTTCAAAAACATCTATAATATGATTGATATAACCTTTTCCACTATTTTGAAATACAAACGCAAAACCAGCTGTTCGAGAAAAAAGTTTTACCTCATTGCTTTTTAATTCAATACATCTTGCTTGAAAACCTCCATCTTTTAATATACCCATATCTTCTAAAATAGAAATATCTTGACTTGTGATACCTTTACTTCTTAGTGAAGTATGTTCATTAAGAATAACATTTCCACAAACAAGAGGTGCAATTTTCAAAATAATTTCCAATTCATTTTTTGAAATATTTCGTAATACAGATAGAAGACGATAAGTATATGTTCTTGGTATTAATACTTCACCAGCTAAAATACGTGCCCATAAAGATTGTACTTGTTCATCTGAAATATCTTCTACAGTTTCAAAAAATCTTGTATACCAATCCTCGTCAACTTCTTCTGTGGAATCAGTAGTTTTATCTCCTAATTCCAATACAGCCTTTCCAATTACACTTTCTATGTTTTCTTCTTTTTTTGCTTGTTGATATTGTAATCGATAATTAGAGCGTTGAATCAATTGTTCTGGATTTGTTATATCAATTGATAAAGTATTGTCCGAAGAATTAAAAGAAACAGGCAAATCTTTATTATTTCTAATGGCTGTTCCGATGGTATCAATTTCGTAAGCTTTTGCATCTGCCAGAACTTTTGTTTTATAAGCTTCTGCGTCAGCCATAGCTTTCATATGTTTTGCTTCTAATTTATAACCTAAAACCTTAAAAATTCCATTTGAGAGTTTTTCAGTTGCTTTTATGCCTAAATCAAAGACTTGTTTCTGCTGCTCTGGTGGTAAATTCTTGAATGTTTCAATTGGATCCATATTATAACTCTCCTTCGAAGGCTTTTTGTAAGTAAGCTTGTTTTAATTCGTTGCAGTTGGCAATTTGCTTTGTGTAGATTTCTTGTAGAGAATGAATCTTTTCCTTCAAAACTTCAATCTTACTAATCAATTTTTTTTGTTCATTAAGAGGAGAAACAGGAATAATAATTTTTTGGATTTCTTCAAGATGAAGATTTGGAACTCCACTTCCTTTAAGATGTGCATCAAACTGTTTTTTGCATAAAGGCGAATTAACAATAGCTAATAAATATCTTGGATTTATTATTTCTTGATTAGGTCTCAAGACTGCTAATGTAACATAGATATCAAATATCCTATCATCTTCAACAATTGCAGCAACTCCTGTTGTTCCGTTCTTCGCTAAAAGGACATCATTTTTTTGTGGTGCTATTCTTTTATGTAATTCTTCATGTAATTCTGGAACTATATATTTTATATTACTCCAATCTATATATTCTTTTGTTACATCTTTTGATGAAATAAAAGGAAAGCCGCCTTCTTCTTTTGTACAATATTTTGGAGTTTGATGTGTTCCATCAGTTATTTTCCTTGTACAAACTTCTTGTAAAGTCATTTTTGACCAAGTTTCGTTTGAAAAAGTTTTTGTCAATTCTGCAAATAACAAATCTTTTGCGTTCTGCAGGTTGGTTTGGGCATTTGTTTTTATTGTTTCCAGCTGTGCAAATTTTTTATCCAGGATTTTGACTATGCGCTTTTGTTCTTCGAGGGGTGGAACGGGGATTGGTGAATTACAGATTTTTTCTTGTGAAATATTTGGTTGTGCTCCACCGACTGCCTGTGCAATAAGTTTGTCTTTATAAGATAAAAAGAAATAATAAATAAATTCAGGAACTAGTTTTGAATTAGGTAAAATTCCACAGACAGCCTGATTTGTTGTAGACTGAAAACGAAGTATTCCTGTTTGCCCAGCTGTAGCACCATACATTGCTACCAAAACAGTATTAATCGGAAATAATTTTGCAGATGATTTTTTTAGTCCTGTTTCAGTAATAAATAATTCACTTTCACATATATCTTTTTTGCAAACTTCACCACTTCTTAACCAGGGAATTGTACCATTTTCATAGTATTCTTTATGCCCTTTTAATGGTGTTCCTCCAGAACCTGTTTCACAAATATCACCGAGTTTCTTTATTTCCCAATCTTTTTTCACTTTCAATTCTCCAAAAATGGAATTGTGTTAGCAATTCCGAATCCGTGTGGCAATTCCTACCCGCCTGCGAGCTACCAGGTCTTAGGGGCTGTGACCTTCGCAGCATAGCTGCTCGGAGACTCGCTAAAAACAGTCCACTGGACTGTTTTTGCCCTGCTTCGCAGTGCCGCTCCCTACCTAGTCGAAGGGGTATTCCCCTTACTTCTTATAATCCTTTCAAAAGCTCCTCGGCCTCTTTGTTCAACTCACGCATTTCTTTGATAATCTCGGCAGGCTCGCGTAGGGTCTTTTCTTCCTTTTTGTT
>CAMNGG010000004.1 GCA_946537975.1 uncultured Treponema sp.
GCTTGGTATAAAGGATTTAAATACTGCTGTTGTTATTCCTTTTACTTCAAATCTTGAACGAGCTGATTATGAACCTAATATTCTTTTTAAGAAAGATGAAACCGGACTTTCAAAAGACTCAGTTTCAGTAATACATCTTTTAGGCGCAGTAAATAAATTCTGTTTTGAAAGAAAAGTTGGAAAACTTTCAGAAGAGAATTATCAAAAACTTGTCGAAGCAGTATTAAAACTTATCTCAAATAAATAAAATCACATAACAAAGGTTCGTAGCCGACAGCGGGTCAAGCCCGCTACGGTACAACCAGTTGTTAGGTTGATGGCGCACTGCACCACTTATCGTTGATAAGGTAAATCTTCCGACAAATGTTCTTAAAAAATACACGGAGGAATTACATGGATTTTACAATCGTAATGTTTTCTTGGATAGTTGCAATTGCAATAGCTATTATTATTCTTTGCTTTATGGCTTCAAAAATGTGTGAAGTTGCAAGCTTAAAAGGATATGATCCTGCAAAAAAACATATTTTTGCAATATGCTTCTGGCTTGGAATATTCGGCTATTTTTATGTCTTAGCCTTACCTGATTTAAAGTTGCGTAAATTGCTAGGAGAAAAAGAAGAAACGGAAAATGTCGACAAAGAAAGCAAAAACGATTCTTCTCCGCAAAATAAAGTAACTGTACTTGGAAATGGAGATTGGAAATGTCCTTTCTGTGGAGCACAGAATCCTGCCAATGATAAACGATGTTATTGCGGTTATAAACGAGTCTAAATTTTTTATAAGGCGGGTCAAGCCCGCCATTTTTTGTGTTGACAAATATTCACTTTAGTTCATATAATAAAATCATGTGGAATGTTGATTCATCAGATGAATATGATGCCTGGTTTCTAAGTCTGGACGAAGAAAGTAAGGAAGCCGTATTACAAAGAGTTCTTTTACTCCGTCAGTACGGCCCCCAACTTCCTCGTCCATATTCAGATACTCTTCATGGTTCAAAAAAATACACGAACCTGAAAGAATTAAGAAATCAGACACAACAACATGTACTGAGAGTTGCCTATTATTTTGATACCGAAAGGAAGGCATTTTTGCTTACCGGCGGAGATAAGAAAGGAAAAGATCAGAAGAAATTTTACAAAGATTTAATTGCTGAATCTGAAGTAATCATAGAGAAACATGAAAAGGAGTTGGAAAATGAAAGACGCAATCAAAATGATGGAAAGTAATATGTCTCCCGAAGCTGTAAGAAGAGCTCACATAAAAGCAGAACAGGATATTATGTCTATACGTCTAGCACAGCTCCGAGAAGAAAAAAATATAAAACAATCCGAAATGGCAAATTTCACACAGTCGTCAGTTTCAAAAATAGAAAAAAGAAAGGATATGAAAATATCGACTTTAATAGATTATCTCGACAGTCTTGGAATGGGCTTAGAAATAATTACATATCCGAAACTTGCTGTTTCAAAAAAACAGGAAAAAGTACTGTTAAAAGTGTAGCAAAACCTAACAAAGGTTCGTAGCCGACAGCGGGTCGAGCCCGCTGCGGTACAACCAGTTGTTATGTGGACGCCCGCACTGGGGCGCTTCCGAAGGAGAAAAAATGAAAAAAAGTATTTTAATTTTATTCAGTCTTTTATTAGTTTCTTCTTTATCTGCTAAATCAAATAAATATTTAAAAAATGAAAAATTGATAAATACAATGTATGTTAATTCTTTGGACGGATTGAAAGTAAGAGATACACCAAATTTATCAGGAAAAAGAATTTGCGGTTTAGTAAATGCACTTCCAGTAAAAATAATTAAAATAGGAAATGAAACAGAAATAGATGGAATAAAAGATAACTGGGTAAAAATATTAATTCCTGCTTATGAATGGAAAAATCAAAATCCAGAATATGGCTGGGTATTCGGCGGTTATTTATCTGAAGAAAAAATTCAATATAATCTTAATTCAACAGAGGATATAAGAAACCTTTTGACTTCAAAAATCTGGAAAAAAGAAGAATCGTCTTTCATAAAATATTTCGAACATGATGGTACTTTTGTTTTTGAAAAATTAGCGGCAGGAGGTGGTGATATTGGCCAGTTTATTTTGAAAGATAAAAATACACTTATAATTAAAGGTAAATTCTATGATGAATATGGTACTTCAAAAGAATATACAAATACATTGAAAATCCAAATTATCAATGAAAATAAAATCAAAATAGACAACGACTATTATTTCCCATACATTAATCCGCTTTCTTATAATTTAACTGAAGATGAGTCTATCAGAAACTTTATATATGGAAATTATTCAGACAAGAGTATTTATGAATTCATTTTTTTTGAAAACCCATATAATCATGTCTATACAGAAGAAGAAAAAAATAAGATTGCAGAAATACTGATAAAATATGGAGTTGATGCATCAGGAACAGAATATGAAAAATCATATGATGCTTATTGGTCATCAATAATTAAATAATCACATAACAAAGGTTCGTAGCCGACAGGCAGTCAAGCTGCCTGCGGTACAACCAGTTGTTATGTGGACGCCCGCACAGGGGCGCTTTGGAGAAAAAATGAAAAAATTATTAATTCTTTTAATTCCCTTTTTTGCAATTAATCTATTTGCCAAAGAAATAAATATCAGCAGCATTTCTCTAAATGATAAAGAAACGCTCACGATTGATAAGAATAATAAATATCGTTATTCACCTTTAAAGTCATTTGATAATAATGATGAAACTGTCTTTGCTTTTAAGCCTCAATTCGGATATGTTTATAGAATTCATTTTGATATAAATTATTCAATCGACGAGATTAAAATAAAAGCAGGTTATTTCGATAAAAAATATTATTCTCAAAATCATAGAATTAAAAAAATTACCTTGATTTTTAATGATGGCAAATTTGATCCACGTCTTTCTAAAGCAAAATATTCTTTTACTTTAGAAGATGAAATGAAAGAACAGTCTTTGAAATTTCCAAAAACTGAATGTAATGAAATATGGGTTTGTGTTGATGAAATTTATAAATCTCAAAAATACAATGATGTTTGCATATCAGAATTAAGTTTTTTTAATGCAGAAGAAAAATATAAAACTCAGATTCGTCCAAATTCTTATGGAATGTCTGAATATAAATATGACAGTAACGGAAATCTTATAGAAGAACATTTGCGGGCTGACCATATCAATTATGTTATTAAATATACAACCAATAGTTCCGGTACTTTAGAAGGTTATGCCACATATTATGATTACGAAGATGAGTAGGAGATTACAGAAAAAGTAAAAACAATATATCCATTAAAAAATAATGAAGAAGTAATTGAAGAACGATATGGAAGGAAAATCAAACACATTTACAAAGATAATAAAATAATTAAAACTGAAGCATACTGGGACAATGAACTGTACTCCTTAAATTATTATTATTATACTGATGGTAAATTATCACATACCGATTTAGGAGAATTCTTTTATGAGAACGGCTTATTAAAAGGATACTTTACTTATGATTATTACTATGTCGATAGTGATGTAAAAGAACTTGAAAAAAAAACAGCAATATTTAGTTCTTACTATTTAGAATATAATGATAAAAACCAGATAATCAAACGGATAGTATCAACCTGGAACGGATACTCAGGAGTAAAATAAAACACATAACAAAGGTTCGTAGCCGACAGCGGGTCAGGCCCGCTGCGGTACAACCAGTTGTTATGCTCACAGCCCACTGGGCTGGTAGTTTTATAGAAAAATAAAATCTGAGTTTAACATTTTTATCTGTATCCAAAAAGGAAGGAAAAAAAATGGAAAACTCTATCGAAAAAAAAGAATTTAATTATGGTCTTGCTTTACTACGAGCATTAATGTGTTTTGAAGTTGTATTATGTCATTTTTGGAATTCAGATGGCTCAAGATTTTTAATGCCATTTTCAATGTTGAGAGGACTTGCTGTTCCTGTTTTCATGTTTTTATCATTTTTCTTAACAGAACATACTTTCTTAGAATACAACAAAACTAAAGCAAAAAAAAGAATATGGCGAGTAATTTATCCGCAAATTGGCTGGGCAATAATTTATTGGCTTGGATATACAATTGGACAATTCATAATAAAAGATATTGGTGTGAGATTTTCTGATTTATGGTGACAAATGTTTACAGGACACAGCCCTCGTCTGAATGCCTCCATGTGGTTTCAAACAGTATTAATTGTATTAACGGGAGTCTATATTTTTATATTTAAATTCTTTGATGCAAAAAAAGGAATTCTAATAACCTATGCAATGATGTTTGCAGCCTTTGTAATTCAATACTCAGGTATCAATTTCAAATTATTTGATTCTCTTAGATTTGAGTTAAAATACCATCTCGGACGATTTTTTGAAATGATACCATATGCAACAATTGGCTTCTCGTGTGCTTATTATAATGTGTTTGAAAAAGTAAAAGAAAAACGCTTATTTTTTATAATATTGTTCGGATTAGCATCTATTTTTTTGCTGAAACACAGTTTCATTAATTCGGCTTCTGGATTTGGATATTCAGATAATAATTGTCTTTTACTTGGATTTTTTGTAATTGGATTTGCATATTTAATTCCTTTCGAAAAACTTTCACAGAGTGTAAAAGATGTTTTGAAATTTCTGACTAAATATACATTAGGAATTTACTGTATGCATAGAATTGTAGCAGAGTTTTTAAAAATCTTGCTTACAAAAATTGGAATAAATATAGATAGCTTTATATTATGCATAATAACATACATTATCGCTTTTTTTGTTTCATTCCTTATGTGCAAAATTCCTACAAAATTATCAAGGGAATTGGTTGATTAAAAGTACTTGACTATATAGAAAAATACATATTATTATATAGATAAGAGGTAATAATATGATGGTAGATACAGCACAGATAATGCCAATTACTAAGTTGCAGAAAACTCTTACACAGACTGTCAGAAAAATTTCTGAAGACAAACAGCCTGTATTTATTATGAAAAATAATGCTATGGAAGCTGTTATGATGTCTTTTGACCGTTACGAAAAACTTGCTGAATTGGAAGAACTTGAAGAACAGAAAGAAATTTATTCAATAGTACAGGAACGAATGAGTCATTATGATGCTTCAAAAAATGTCAGCTGGTCATCTTTAAGGAAAAAGTAATGGCAAAAAAATGGGAAGATA
>CAMNGG010000005.1 GCA_946537975.1 uncultured Treponema sp.
TTTACATGCTTCGCTTAAGTAAAAACATTTGAAAAAGAATATTTAAGAAAGCAAGTCAAGCTTGCTTTCTTAAATGAAATTGAACTTTAGGGCTAGGACGAAGTAGCGGTAGTATGCGGCTTTACGCCGCTTGAAAAATAAATAATAATAGAAGTGTAGCTTCAAAAATATACAGAATTCTTCATAAAGAAAAAAAGTATTTATGAAATCTAATTCTGTATAAGAAATATAATTGCCATAACAAAGGTTCGTAGCCGACAAACCGGTCAAGCCGGTTTGCGGTACAACCAGTTGTTATGCTCACAGCCCACTGGGCTGGTAGTTTTATAGAAATATAGAATTTTGGGCATTTCAAAATTCTCCAAAACAAAATTTGGGAAAAAGAAATGCCTGGAAATTCAAATTTACATGATTCAAAAAACGCGAAAGCGGATGAGTTTTACACTCCGCTTACAATGATAGAAAATGAACTTAAACATTACAGAAATCATTTCAAAGGTAAAACTGTTCTTTGTAATTGCGATGACCCGCGTGTAAGCAATTTTTTCCGTTACTTTGTAATGTTTTTTGATGTTCTTGAACTCAAAAAAGTAATAGCTACCTGCTACAAAAATGATGATGCCGATTTATTTTCACAAGAGGCAACTGAAAAAGCTGTATATTTGGAATATGACGGAAGTATAAAATATACGGGTGAAGAAGATTTTGCTAAAATTCCTTGTAAAGAATTGAAAGGAAACGGTGATTTTAGAAGCAAAGAATGTATAGCATTCATTGAGGAAGCGGACATCGTTGTTACAAATCCTCCTTTTTCATTGTTCAAGGAATTTATTCCATTTCTGTACAAATACAATAAAAAGTTTCTCGTTATTGGAAATATAAATTCCTCAACTTTTACTGAAATATTTCCGTTGATTCAGACAAACAAACTATGGCTTGGATATAATAGTGGACATTTTTGGTTTCAAGTTCCAGATTACTATGAGGAAAAGAAAACAGATTTTAAAATTGAAGGCGGTATAAAATATCGGCGAATGGGAAACATCTGTTGGTATACAAATTTGGAAATAGAACGAAAAAATGAAATTCTTGAAACTGGAAAACGCTATTCAGAATCGGAATATCAAAAATACGATAATTTTGATGCCTTACATATTTCCGAAGTTACAAATATTCCAATGGACTATGAAGGAATTATGGGCGTACCAATAACTTTCCTTACAAAATACAATCCAGCACAGTATAAGATTATCGGAAAACTTGACGGTGGTTCAGAAAATAACAAATGGGACTTAGCAAAACCCATTTTAAACGGTGCAGCGAAATATAAGAGATTGGCAATTCAGAAGATAGGAAAATAAAAATGAACATTACACCAGTAGAAATAGCAATAAAAGATTTGGTTAAAGGTTTTGAAGACAACAACGAGAACGGAGTTCGGGCTTATGACGGAAAACTTGATATTCGCCCGCCATATCAAAGAGAATTTGTCTACAATGAAAAACAGCGTGCAAAAGTAATCGAGACAGTCTCTAAAGGCTACCCTCTCAACACAATGTATTGGGCAAAAAGAAAAGACGGTACTTATGAGATTATAGACGGACAGCAAAGAACATTAAGTATTTGTCAGTTCGTAAACAACGAGTTTACATTTGAATATAAAAACTTCAAGACATTGCAGGCTCCAGAAAAAGAAAAAATCTTAAATTATAAGCTTTCGGTTTACATTTGCGACGGAGACGACAAGGAAAAACTGGACTGGTTCGAGACGATAAATATCGCAGGTGCTGAACTCACAAAGCAGGAGCTTAGAAATGCAGTTTATTCCGGTGTTTGGGTAACGGACGCAAAACGGCTCTTTTCAAAAACAAATTGTGCCGCCTATAACATCGGTAGTAAATATTTGAGCGGAGAAATGAACCGACAGGCATATTTGGAAACAGCAATAAAATGGATTAGCGGTGCAAAGAACGACGGAGAAATCCGCGAATACATGGCAGAACATGTAGACGATGAGAATGCACAGCCTTTGTTTGAATATTTCAGCAATGTAATTGATTGGGTAAAGAAACTGTTCCCGAAATACCGCAAACAAATGAAGTCGATTGACTGGGGAACTCTTTATAAATTATATGGTAATTCTTCTGCCTTTACGGGAGAAGAACTTGAAGAAGAAGTGTCAAAACTTATGCAGGACACGGACGAAGTTCAAGACCAGAAAGGAATTTATTGGTATGTATTCGACCATGACAGACATCATCTGAATTTAAGACAATTTTCTGACCAGCAGAAAACAATAATGTATGAGCGTCAAAAAGGTATTTGCCCTATGTGTAAAGGTACTGCAAATGAAAATAAAAAATGGGATATTTCAGAAATGGACGGCGACCATATAATTCCTTGGTCAAAAGGCGGTAAAACTGTTCTTGAAAATGGTCAGATGTTGTGTCGAAAACATAACCATGAAAAATCTAATAATTAGTGATATAATTATATAGAAGAAAGCATAACAAAGCTTCAAAGCCGACAAACCGGTCAAGCCGGTTTGCGGTTTAAGCAGTTGTTATGCTGACACCTCACTGAGGTGCTAGGAGAAAAAGAATGAAAAAAATTATTTTTATATTATTATTCTTTCCAATTATGTATTTGTACGCACAAGAGAATATTGTTTTTTATACAGACAATTTCGGTTTTCACAAATACACAATAACTAAAGATAAAATAATATTTGAAGATGAAGATAGACAGATTTCAGAAGAATATAATAGAAATGATTTTAAATTGGCTGAAAATGGTTTTTACTATCTATTTGGAAAAATAGTAATCTTTCAAAAAAATGGTTTTTGCTATCATCCACAAATTGATTTTGATAATGAAGAAGATACTATTAGATATAAAGAATTTATAGAATGGCTGCAAAAAAATACCGAAGAGGATAATTCATTTTTTCCATTTGAAGTATTTAAGACAAAATACACAGCCAGCTCAGAATTAAAAGAAGGGAAAATTATATATTCCGCAAATAACTTGGGTACATTATTTCTTCCACCAGATAGTAGAGAAGGTTCATCTGAATGGAATCCAGGACATAAACCGTGGGTCGAAGGAAAAACTGGATATGGAGAAAACGAGTTTATTCAGATTAAAACAGAAAAATCATTTAAAAGTTTAGAAATATTAAATGGTTATGTAGACCCAGATAGAACAGATTTGTATAAAAAGAACTCGAGAGTAAAAATTTTTACAATAAAAGATGTAGATAATAATTTAGAATTTGATGTTCATTTGGATGACTGTGTATATTTGCATAAAATTTATTTAAAACAACCTACAACAAATTTAATACTGTATATAAAGGATGTTTATAAAGGCGATAAATGGGACGATACCTGCGTTTCAAGCATCATTCCGCTATTAGAATAAAAAAGCATAACAAAGGTTCGTAGCCGACAGCGGGTCAAGCCCGCTGCGGTACAACCAATTGTTATGTGGACGCCCGCACTGGGGCGCTTTTTGGAGTAAAAATGAATTTAATAATTGAAAGCTTAAAATCAAGGCATGAAATTATACAAATTCTTAAAGATAATACGCACGAAGATATACCTATATTAAAAGCTGTGTTCTCTGAGAATGTATTTAATAAATTTTTCCGTGGAAAAATCTCAGAAGATTCATTTAAAATCCAACGATGTGTAATAGGTCAAATGGGTTTCGTCCCATTAGCATATGGAACTATTACTGAAAATGAAAAAGGTACAAAAATTAGTATAACTATAAAACGAATGAAAGGAATAAATATTTTCTTTAGTTGCTGGTTTGGTGGATTAACGTTACTTATGATTGTAATTTTTATTGTTAATACAAAATATTTTTTTATTCCTTTAGGAATGTTAATTTATGGATTTTTGATTAATTATATTCCGTATAAAACTGAATCAAGGAAAGCAATATTAAAATTACAGGAGATATTCAAATAGGAATATTTTTCAGCAAGTCAAGCTTGCTGAAAAAATAAATTAAACTTTGGGGCTAGAACGAAGAAGTGGTTGTATTTATTGTTTTACAAAAAAGGCATTCTTTTAAATAATAAATAAGTAATTTTACAAATCGGGTCAAGCCCGATTTGTAAAAATTGAGGGGTAAATAAACGAAATGAATGGATTTATTGGAATAGTTTGTACACTATGTTTTTTTATTACATTGGTACTTATAATTTTCAGAATTTGTTTACAAATTCATGCTGGAATAATACTAAAAAAATATCCAGACTTTTGTCAAAAAATTGGAATTGATAAACTATTGTTTTTTATACCTGAATTTTCTCCAATAAAAACATATAAAAAAATAATTTTAAATGAAGATAATAAAGAAATAACAAAATATTACAAAAACTTAAAACTATATAAATACATATTCATTGTATGTATAATATTGTGGGTAATATTAATTTTTTATGGTATTATAACAACACATAACAAAGGTTCGTAACCGACAGCGGGTCGAGCCCGCTGCGGTACAACCAATTGTTAGGACGACACGCCACTGGCGTGCTCGAAGAAAAAAAATGAGGGCTAAGACGAAGAAGTCGTAGTAATGAAAGCTCGCAAGGAAG
>CAMNGG010000006.1 GCA_946537975.1 uncultured Treponema sp.
CAGCTCCCCGAGAGTCTGGGAAGATAAAATAAAATCCTTTTCAATTTTTCCGTCATTCAGAAAGACAATTCTGTCTGCAACATGGCGGATGAATTCATAATCATGGGAAATTACAAGAACTCCACTATTTTGACGAAGACTTATAACCTCTTTAGAAACCTTCTGCATGGAAGCAACATCGAGTCCGCTGGTAGGTTCATCAAAAATAATCAGTTCGCGGTCACAGAGCATTGCCATACCAATCTGAAGTCGCTGCTTTTGACCACCACTTAATTCGAAGGGGTGAGCATCTTTGTATTCAGCGAGCCCAAGATATTCAAGAGTTTCGTTGATTTTTGCATGGTCTTTCCTAACTAACGATAGTTCGTTTTCTGCAGAAGTGCCAAAAAGCTGATAGTCTGGATCCTGCATAATAAAGAAAGGTAGGTCATTTGTTTTTACAGAGCCGGAATCAGGTTTTATGCTCTTACACAAAAGCCTTGCAAGTGTTGTCTTACCGGCTCCGTTATTTCCTACAAGAACTGTTACTTCTCCTTTTTTAAGCTGCAGATTTACATCCTTCAAAATATTTTTCCACTCTGCATTCTCTATGCTTGCACAAACTGATTTTTCTGAATCAGGGAGTTTTTCAACAAAAGGAAGGTCCAGTGAAAAAATATTAAAGCTGCGGGTATCGTAACCGCTTTTTTTGAAGGCCTCTTCACTGTCGTAAATATGAAACTTTCCTTTATCCATAAAAAAAACACGGTCAATAATTCCGTTCAGATAGTAAAAACGGTGGTCTGCAATTATTACAGAAATTCCACGATCTTTCAGCCAGCTGATAATCTGCCCGAGCTTCATTGCATTTCCATAATCAAGATTTGCAGAAGGCTCATCAAAAAGAACGACCTGCTGATCCATCGTGAGGGCAGAGGCAAGGGCAACCATTTGTCGTTCGCCGCTTGAAAGCAGGAAGATGTTTTTGTCCATCAGCTTTTCAAGGCCAAAGGTTTTTACAAGGTCGCTGAGCTTTTGCTGCATCTGCTCTTTTGAATAGCCGTAATTCTCCATAGGGAAAACAAGTTCGCTGGTAGTATTATCTGTAAAAAACTGCGAGCGGGGATTCTGAAATACAGAACCAATCTCACGATTAAGCTCGTGCATTTTAAGCGTGCTGTAATTCTTATCATTAATATAAAGCTCGCCGCTCAAGTCACCTTCTGTAATTGCAGGAATAAGTCCATTCAAACATCTGAGCAGAGTTGATTTTCCGCAACCACTGTTTCCGGTAAGCAAAATTACTTCGCCTTTGTTGATTTCAAAATTAATATCATGAATTCCTTCGCTGGAATCTTTATATTCAAAAGAAAGCTTTTCTGCTTTCATTATTTTTTGTACCATACAAAACCTCCGATGAGTCCTGCAATAAAGAGGACAAGAATCAAAGCATCAGTAAATCTGAATTTCTGTTCAAAGTAGGAAGTGCGTTTTATAGGCGCATCAATTCCTTTAACAAGGCCGGCAGCCGTTACCTCTTCTGAAAGAGCGGCACAGCGGAAAAGCTGAGGAACTACAAAATACTGAAAGCTTTTTACAGGTCGGCGAAGCGTAAAAGGAATGCCGCGAAGTCTCATAGACTCACGGATATATTTGAACTCGCGGGCAAAGGTTGGAATATATTTCAGAGTGATTGTAACTGCTACAACCAGTGTTCGGGGAATTCGCATTGTTTCGAGGGAAGAAAGCAATTCTGCGGATGAATATTTTTTCATCAGTGCAAATACCAGACCAAAGCATGGAACTGACTGCTGAAGTACTACAAGAAAAAGTGCAAAGGATTCTATCGGATGAAAAATACTGCTAAGCATTATGATTCCTTCCATCCCTGCATACACAAGAGCAGTTATCAGAAAGATTTTATAACAGCCCATTGCAAGCAGAAGAACCGTTGCAAAAATTACAAGATAGATTTTTAAGAAGCTGCCATTCAAAAATATATACATTGAAGGAGCGAGAATATTTATAACGATAAGGACAATTGGATTTAATTGTAGCTTAGGCATCTTTTCCTCCTTCTGCCGGATTTATCTGATTAAAATCGTGCAGACAGATTTCACAATCGCAGCATTCTTTTATGAGCTCGCGGTCGTGGGTAACTACGATTACTGTTTTTCCCTGGTCCTTGAGGTTGCGAAGAATTTCTCCGATTTGCAGCATGTGGGTATAGTCCAGGCCGCTGGTTGGTTCATCAAAAAGCATGATGTCGCGGCCACTTGCTATGGCAGAGGCAACCGCTACTCGCTGTTTCTGACCACCTGAAAGGGATTGCGGATGGCGGTCTGCAAATGCTTCAAGGTCGAGAGTGGCAAGAATGCGGCGGGCTTCTTCTTCGTTTTCTTCTGCCTGGCTGATGAGAACTTCGTCTAAGACACTTTCTGTAAAGAGCTGATGATTTACATCCTGCATTACAAGGAAGATGAGCTTTTGTCGCTGTCGGCGATTGTAGGTTTTTCCCTGATAGAGAAGAGTTCCTTTTGAGCGGCGGCCGAGACCACAGAGGCAGTTAAGCAGGGTAGTTTTACCATCTCCGTTGTTACCGGTTATGGCTGTGATTTTGCCAAGGGGAATCTGCATTTGTGGAATGTTGAGGGCAAGGTAGCCGTTCTTGTATTTGTAGCGGAAGTTTTGGAGGGTGAGGAAATCTTGATGATTGAGCGACTGCTGGTGATTGAGCTTGCGGTCCCTGAGCTTAGTCGAAGGGTCGAAATCACCTGTTTTTTGACCATTTTGAATGGTGGTTTCGACAGGCTCAACCACCGGTGAGGTCTTGTTGGTTCTTAATCCCAGTTGGTGCAATTCTTCTTCACTTATTTTATCCATCTGATCACGTGACAGTTCTCGTGCAATTTGACCTTCTTTCAAAACTACCGTTCGGTCGGCAAG
>CAMNGG010000007.1 GCA_946537975.1 uncultured Treponema sp.
TATATTAGTGATTTAGCAAAGGAATTGAATAGGACTGAAGGTATGGTTACAAAAATGCTCAAAACCCGCGGATATCTGAAAGAAAACGGAATGCCACGAAAAGCAACTGTTGATGCTGGACTTATGAGAGAAGATGGATTCATTTATAAGAAAGGTTGGAATCAATTCGTTGATGAATTAGGATATAAAAGTTCTGTAAATAACAAAGATAAAAAAGATGATGATATAGTCTCCATGTTAAGACAAAAAGGGTATAAGGAAATTACAATAGAATGGGTAAGAAACGAAAATTTTCAACAAGATGACGATGATGTGTTTTGTTTATGTAATGCTTTTGAAAAAATATTTAACGAAGCCGTAAAAAGGGGAAATACTGAAGATATTTCTTGTAGATATGCTAGACTTAGAATGATAACAGATGATATAGGTTTTGATTATTTAAATTCAAAATTAAAAACATGCCCTACTTCATTAGCATTAGGTCACAACATTTCTGATGAAAACTGGTATTCAGATTTGTCAAATTGGCTGGAAGCAAAATACAAAGCAAATGTTCTCTATATAAATAAGGACGATAATACTATCTATTTTGAATATGATTTTAATTATGAAGACATAATATATGAAGGTCTAATATATGAAGGTAGCATAGACTGGCTAGAGGAAAAACTTGAAGTTGAAAATTATTACCTACCAACTGATAAAGAAAAGTTAGGGCTTTAATAGGAATGCCAGCAATTCCTTAGTCTATGTCCATATAAAAGGAACTATTACAACTTTTGGAATAGTTCCTTTTTTCTTTCTTTGTCTGAATAGCCCCTGGCATTTGGATGTGGCATATATGCTATTTTGACATTCTCCTTATTAATTGAATAAAGACCTGAATCATAATATTTCTTAACTGTACTTCCCAAGAGAATAATCATGTCTCCATTAAATTCCTTTATAATATCATTCATGAATATACATTCTTCTTTTGCACATTTTGAAACACCTTTTTCTGCTCTAGATTTACAATGCACAAGTTCAGTACTTACAACATAATTATCAAGAATCTCTAAGACAGATTGCTCTGCTGCTTCTGGAATAAGCCATGTAACATATTTTGCAATACTTTTCCAAAAACGAGATATATCTTTATCTTCTAAAGGAATTCTAAATCTATTATCAAAAAAATCAACAATGTCTTTGTCATCCCATTTTTTTGTAGGAAAATCTTCATAGCCAATTGAGGGATTAGAACTAATGAACATTATTTTTGCTTTTGATAAATGTCCATTCCATGGTTCTGGAAGCTGCATAGACTTTATTCCTAGTTCTTCTTTATTGTCAATTTGATATTTGACGATTGTTGAATACGGGCTTTTTACTAGCTGACCTTTATTTAATTTGTCAAAAACCTTTTGAGGTTCTTCATTTCTTGCAATTTTTAAAAGAAGGTCTTTTTCAGATTTCTTCATTGTTTGATTCCCCCAATATTTATTTATAATCCCCCATCACCTTATCCAAATCTCTTCTACCGTAGGCAACGTGAAGGACTGTGGCGGCATCATTTTCAATAGCGTAAATAACTGAATGATTTCCGATTGTGTAATAGCGTATGCCCATTGAATGCCAGGGCTCATTTGGGTAAAGGTGGTAGCTGTCTGCCATGAAGCTTAAATCTTCCATGCTGGAATAAAGACGCCCTAATACTGCATCAGCATTAATAGTGGATTGCAATTTATTGAGGATATAGCCGTAAATTTTGGCAAGGTCGGCTTTTGCTTTGTCTGATAAAACTACTTTGTATTTCATTAAGCAAACTGTGCTTTAATTTCGGCAAAAGCTTCTTTGAGAGGGGTAACGCGGCCAGCTTTCATGTCATCAAAGCCCTGCTGCATACTTGCATTGAATTCTTCATCAGATTCAACAAGAGGAGCCATCATTGCCTGTTCATATTGGTAGCGGAGAAAATCGAGATATTTTGAAACATCTTCTAGACAAGATTCTGGTAATGTTTTTACTTTTTCAACGACAGTATCGTAAGACATTTGCGCCTCCTGTTATTAACAGTATAGCATAAATCAAAAAGAAAAGCATTAAAAATGGTTTTCAAACTTAGTGATAATTATTTCAATAAGATTCTTGTTTTGTAATGCGCATTTCCATTCTTCAGGGATTCCTTTTTCTTCAGAGTTTCCATAATAAAGTCCAGCCATAGCACCTGCGACTGCAGCAATAGAATCAGTATCTTTTCCAAGATTTACAGCCTTCAAAATACATTCGCGGTAGCTATCTGTTGTGAGGAAACACCAGAGGGCAGCTTCAAGAGTATCGACAACATAGCCGCTGCTGGAGATTTTTCTTTCGGGGAGATTTATAAAATCATATTTTGTAAGTCTCTGGTATTTCGGAAAGGCTTTGTTTAATTCAGTTTTTGTCTGAACATAACTCGAGACTTTTCCAATTGCAAATTTCATCGCAGCAACTTTTTCCATTCCTTGAAGTAATGCAAATAAAACCGCAATATAAATGTCACAGGCGACGAGAGCAATCGGATGAGCGTGTGTCAGGCGCGATACATTGTGTATGACTTCAAAGGTATCTTTATTTTCGAATGCTGAATCTCCAAACTTTTTCTGAATATAAAAAACAAGTGGTGCTATTCGCATAAGAGAGCCGTTGCCGTTTTCATTTTCTCCCTGACCACCACACAATAACGGGTCTACTCCGCTGGAATAATTTAAGAGTGCCTTGAAACAAGTTCTTCCGATATCAAAAGCTTTTCCCTCTGAGGTATAAAATCCTTTTGAAATCCAGTTGTAAAACTTTTTCATAATATCTGAGTAATCAATATCATCTGTCTGACTCAGACTGTCTGCCAAGGCCAGTGTCAGGCTTGTGTCATCACTCCAGGTACCGGCTGGAAATTTACCACCTTTGTGAGGAATCATTTCTGAGACATTAAAAGTTTTTACCTGTTCTCGTTTATAGAATTGAACAGGAAATCCCATAGCATCACCAACGGCAACTCCGTATATTAGGTTTGAAATATTTATATTTGTCATAAAGCTAGTATAGACCGTATACTTGGTCATTTCATGACAGAGCTTTTAATAGTTTTTTTCTCAAGAAATACAAATTATTTTTTTAAGTCTAGCATGAGATGCTAGACTTAAAGTTTTATAATCAATTTAATCATGCGCTGTATAAAAGGTGCATAAAATTGATATATAATTATTATTTATTAGTGAGGTGGACTTATGGTAGAGAAAGATTTTATGATAAAAGATGATAATGATGTTCTAACACTTAGGAAGTATGTTGGTAAGGATAAGGTTGTGCAGCTTCCTGAAGGAATTGAAGAAATTGCGGATTTTGCTTTTGCAGAAGATTATGCACCTAATTCTTCTATCGAAAAGATTATTCTGCCAGAATCTATCGTTGATTTTAATAAGAATACCTTTGTATTTTGTAAAAGCTTAAAAGAAATTGTTTTCTCTGGTTCAGATGAAATAACTCATCTCTTACTTAATTTTGAAGGTTGTGATTCACTTACTACATTTTCAATTCCAGAAACAGTTACAGTGTTAATAGGATTGTATTGTCCTCTCAATTTGAATACTATCAATATTCCTGATACTCTTACTTGCGTAAGTCCTAATGCGATTCACTATATCGGTTATGAAGAAAAAAGCGATGAAGAAATTACAGCAAGGGTTCTTTTGCAAAATCCAGTCTACAAGATTATTGATGGTTTCATGGTAAATACAAAATGTTCTACAACTCTTTATCGAATAAAGGATGACAGTGATGTTATAAGGATTCCTGCTGGGATTGAAGTCATAGGAGAGAGAACTTTTGATGAATCAAATCCATTTCTTGAT
Organism: uncultured Treponema sp.; assembly: GCA_946537975.1. Taxonomy (GTDB): domain Bacteria; phylum Spirochaetota; class Spirochaetia; order Treponematales; family Treponemataceae; genus Treponema_D. Next base: position 3,870 of record CAMNGG010000007.1, read on the forward strand.
GAAGATACTTTTGAGCCGGTTGTAAAGATTATAATTCCAGCAACTGTTAAAAAAATATGCTCAGAAGCTATCAGCAACTGTGATTCGTTGAAAGAAATTGTTTATGAGGGCAATTCTACAGATATCATTATAGAAGATAATGCAGTTTATGAATGTAAAAACTTCTCGTCTGGGTATAATCATATTAAATGCAAAGATTCAAAAGAAACTGGAAAAAGAATGACTTATCCAATGCTTGAACGATTAGGATTTATTCATTCATTAATTGCAAGTGGAACATATCCAAATTGTAATACAATACAAGCACAGTGTTTGAAAAGATTAAGGGAACAAGCAAGTTCTTTAAGTATTTCAACTATTGGGCGTGACATAGAACGACTTATAGATACATTTGGAGCTCCTATTGAATATGATAAGAGTAGAAAAGGTTATTATTATACAGAGGCGTTTGATTTGGATTTAACAAACTATCGATAAAAAGATTTGTAAAAAAAAATCTCTGCCATCAGATGCTAGACACATCCTGTTATAATTACTTGAAAATTCAATTATTTCAGGGGGTATTTAATGAATACGAAAACAGAGTATGGAATAAAAATGTCAGGGATTAATCTTGATGGCGAAACTTTACAGATTATTCCATTCAGCATGATTAAAGAATTACAAACTATCATTTGTTACGATTATGAAGACGGAAAGCCGTTGCATGATTTAACTTGTGTAATGGAATTAGTTTTTAATAATGATGATTTTGATGATGTTACCGGGAAAGATATTGAAAATAATGGTAAAAGCATCAGATATTTATACACACATCCTTGGGATCTGTTACGAGATTTTTCAAAACTTACAGAAGAGTATAATTGCGACAGTATGATTGCTGTCAAAATGGATTTAACTGCAGGCTGGTTTCAACATGGTAAGAAAGATAAAAAGATTCATTTTGAAGATTTTGAAGAATTCAAGTGTACTATTAAGCATAAAAAACATTTTCACCCGAAGAATCCAGAGATGCCGGATGCCTGAGAATAAAAAATCTTTCTGGTTCTTATGTACCTTGTGATTATAAATTTTCATTATAATATTTACATTCATAAACTGTTATGATAAAATTAAGTATATGTTAAGAATTACAGGCTTACTTAAGAGC
>CAMNGG010000008.1 GCA_946537975.1 uncultured Treponema sp.
ACAATGGAAGACTCAAATGTTCTTTCAGAAAATATTTCGACAAAAATCAAAGACGTTTCCAGCATTGCAAACCAGACCTCTTCTGACGTAACAGAAGGTGTAGCTCAGATTGAACAGAATGTTGCTCAGCTTCACGAAATCTTTGATGCTAATCAGCAGACAATAGAAGGAATCAAAATCCTCAGTGAAAAAATTGAAAGCATCTGGGATATTGTAACCCTCATTAATAACGTTGCGGACCAGGCTAAGATTATCGCTTTCAATGCCGAGCTCGAAGCATCTACTGCCGGAGAAGCCGGTAAGTCCTTCCGTATTGTAGCTAATGAAATCCGCCGTCTTTCAGATGGTATTATTGATGGTACCCGTGAAATCAAGGAAAAGATTAACGAGATTCAGCATTCCTCTGACTCGCTTATTCTTGCTTCTGAAAGTGGAACAGAAAAAATTAATGCCGGTTATGAAAATGCCCGGGGACTCGAAGCAAAGTTTGCAAACATCAGAAGCTCTGCCGAAATTACAGCGACAAGTGCGGACGGTATTGCGGAAATAATCCGTCAGCAGGCAAGCGCAAGTGAACAGATTCTTATTGCCCTTAAAGAGATTTCTGCCGGTGTAGAAAACTTTACCGTAGCAACAGATAACATTTCACTTGCATCGGAAAACGTTCGCAAGATTTCTGAGGACCTTAACAATGCAAGCAGAGACGAATGAAAGCTATCTGATTTTTATAATTCATAAACGACTCTATGCAATAAAGAACACAAACGTTCAGGAAATTATGCATTCGGCTAAAATTCACCCTCTTCCTTTTGTTCCGGATTATATCGAAGGAATGGTGAATTGCCGTGGTGTCCCCTACACTGTTGTAAATCTTTTAAAAATGGAAAAAGAAGAAAACTATGAAATTACTGAACCAACTGTTCTTGTTTTCCGAAGGGATGATGATCAGTTTGCCCTTCACATTTCCGGAATCGAATTATTCTTTGAACCGGAAGAGGAAGATATTACGACTGAAGGCATAAAATATAAATCACGTATAATTCCTTTTTTTGATATAGATTTGATTGAGACAACTCTTTGTCAGGACTTAAGGGAGGAAGAATTATGAGCGATTTATTAAAAGTTCTTATCGTTGATGATTCTGCTATTACACGGGGACTTTTTGAAAAAGCCTTTGTACGCAATAATTTCGAAATAATCGCTTCTGTTTCTAATGGTCGTAAGGCGGTAGATTTTTGTCGTGATCATTCAGTTGATATAGTTGTAAGTGATTATAACATGCCTGAAATGAATGGTATTGAAGCGGCGAAAATAATTATCGGTGAAATTGGAATTCCTGTTCTGATTTATTCAGATGATCCTTCAATAAAAACTGATGTACTCGCAACTGGTGCTGCCTTTGAAAAAAAGCCTTCCCTTCAGGCCTTTGATGACTTCGTTTTTACACAATTTACAAACAAGGTTCGTGCCGCTGTTGAAAAAGCAAAAAATGAAGGCTTGACCCCTCACAGCTCTCATTCCGACAGATATAATGACCTGGTATCAGATAAAGAAAGTTTATTTAATGATGAGCATTCTTTTAAGGTACTTTGTATCGGTGCGTCCACCGGAGGTCCTACTGCGGTTCAGGAGGTACTGGCCGGACTTGGAAATAATTTTCCTCTGCCTGTTCTCTACACTCAGCATATTGATATTGGAGCAGATGAAAAAATGGTCAGATGGTTTAATCAGGTATGCCCTAATATTCCAATGAGCCTTGCAAAAGATGGAGAAATTGCCAAAAAGGGACATGTTTATATGGCGCCCGCAGATAAGCATCTGGTGATTGATTATGTAAAAAACAATCTTCCAGTTCTTAAACTTTCAGATGAACCTCCAGAAAGATTTTTACGCCCGGCTGTAAATAAACTCTTCCGTTCTGCCGCAAAGCTTTTTAAGAATTCCTGTCTCGCCCTTCTCTTAACTGGAATGGGTCAGGATGGAGCTGAAGGCTGCAAGGAAATAATTAATGCCGGTGGATTTACTATCTGTGAAGATGAATCTACCTGTACAGTATTTGGAATGCCTCAGGCCGCAATTGAAATGAAGGCTGCTTCCCGCGTATTGCCTCGGCAATGTATCGCAAGAGCCGTTGTTAAGATGACTCGTGTATAAAAGGGCGTGAGTATGGATGATAAAGAGTTTACAGATATAATTTCGCTTATTTCAAAGCAGACTGGTATAATTCCAAGGGAAAGTCACAAAAGCGGAATAAAAAATTTTATTGACAAGCGAAAAAAAGAAATCAAACTGAATGGCCTTGATTATTATAATTATGTCTGTCTGAACAAAGAAGAAATGGATATTCTTATAAATCAGGCGACTGTAAATGAAACTTATTTTTTCCGTGAGGAATCTCAGTTTCAGTTTTTAAAGGCAAAGGTTTTACCAGAGCTTCATGCAAAACTTGGTCTCAATCCTTTAAGGATATGGAGTGCGGCTGCTTCAAGCGGGGAAGAAATTTATTCACTCTATCTTCTTTCAACCTCTCTTGGAATCAAAACTGAATGTCTTTCAACAGATATCAATACAAGTGTTCTTGAAAAAGGTGCCAGGGGAAAATATAAAGCAAATTCTGTAAAGGCTGTTGATGGTGCAAAATTTCATTATCTGCTGGCTCCCTATATGAATGAAGAAAAAGAGGTTAGCTTCCCTTCTGAAATTACTTCAAAAATAGAACGCAGGCAGATAAACCTTTCAAGGGCTGATTCGATTTTTCCACGAAACATTCATCTTGTTTTTATCAGAAATGTATTTGTGTATTTTACTGTTGAAATGCGAAAAACAATTCTGCAGAAGATTGCGGATATTTCTCTTGCGCCAGATGGTTATATTTTTCTTTCAATGAATGAAATTGCGACAATAGATTCAAGTATATTACCTAAAGGACTTGAAAAATGTTC
>CAMNGG010000009.1 GCA_946537975.1 uncultured Treponema sp.
AGAAATCCAGCAGAACTTCCCCATTAAAACCGGCGAAACAGCCTATCTTTTTATGGAGCACTTTATCAAAATGCTCAAGGCAGGCGGCCGTGCGGGTGTAGTAATCAAAAACACCTTCCTCAGCAATACAGATAACGCAAGCATAGCCCTTCGCCGCGAGCTTCTGGAAAGCTGCAACCTTCATACAATCCTCGACTGCCCCAGCGGAGTCTTCACAGGTGCTGGAGTAAAAACCGTAGTCCTCTTTTTCGAAAAAGGAAAGCCCACAGAAAAAATCTGGTATTACCAGCTCAACCTGGACCGCAACCTTGGCAAAACAAATCCTCTCAACGAAGATGACCTTGCCGATTTTGTCGCCCTCCAGAAAACCAAAGCCGCAAGCCCAAACAGCTGGAGCCTCAATGTAAGCGACCTCAATTCCGAAACCCTGGACCTTAGCGTAAAGAACCCGAACAAAAAGGAAGAAAAGACCTTACGAGAGCCTGCCGAGATTATCAAAGAAATGCGCGAGCTGAACAAAGAGAGTGAAGAAATACTTGGAAGCCTGTCATCCTGATCAAGGAGAAATAACTATTGAGAATTGATTTAGATAGCTGCACATTACAAGATTTCTGGGAAAATGGACATCATAAAAGTTTTTGGATAGAAAATGAAACAGGAATCAAGATTGCAGACGCTTGTGAAATTTATAGAATCTCTTATGAAGAACATTTAATTAGAAATCAATGCAGGCAGATTTTTATACATTCAATTAATTATTTATTTGGTAAAGTTCTCACAAATCTGGATGCAAATGTAAAAGCACGGTTTTCTAAAAATACTGCAAGTAAGATTTCTTCAGATAAAGCAATTACAAAATCAGTTGTAAATGGTTTTTCTGTAGAAGAACATTTCGAAGCTGCTGAAAATATTAAACAGATTTTTGAACTGGCAGAATATTTAGGTTCATTTCCAGATGACAGGGGAGATCCTAATATAATTGCTATTCATAGACTGCAAAAAGATATTGAACTTTCAAATGGAAGAAAATGTATAGCATATATAACATTAAAAGAAGTTAAAAAAGCCGGTAACAGGATTTATACACAGGAGTTATTGTTAAATAAATATCCCCCGCACGAAGCAGGGGAATTGATGAGCCGTGGCTTGCAAGCAAGCGAAACAACTGCATACAAATGCAGCCCACGAACTGTTTTAAATATACCACAAGACCCTACTGGTGTCAAATAAAAGGATAAAAAAGTGAAAAAGGATTGGGAAATAAAGAAACTTGGTGAAGTGTGTGAAATAAACATTGGTCGTACACCAGAACGCGGAAACTCCAAAATGTGGGATAAAGAAAAGAAAACAGAAAATGTTTGGCTTTCAATTGCAGATTTAAATAACACAGAGAATGGATATATATCTGATAGCACAGAATATGTTTCTGATAATGCAGTACCTAAAATGAAACTTGTAAAAGCTAACACGCTTCTTATGAGTTTTAAACTTACAATAGGTCGATGTGCAATAACAAAAAGAGATTTATTTACAAATGAAGCAATTGCTGCTTTGCCAATTCTAGATAAAAATTTGGATTTGTTCTTTCTAAAATATTATCTAGAAAATTTTGATTGGGCTAAACTGACTGAAGGTGATGTAAAAGTAAAAGGAAAAACATTAAATAAAGAAAAGCTCAAAGAAGTTCCAATTACTCTTCCACCCCTCGAAGAACAAAAGCGCATAGTCAAAATCCTGGATGAAAAATTTGCACAACTGGAAAGCCTAAAAGCAAATGCCCAAACCAACCTGCAGAACGCAAAAGATTTGTTCCAGTCCCAGTTGGCAAAAGCCTTTAGCAATACCACTTGGGAAAAAGCTAAATTAGAAGATATTGCACTCGATTTTTCAAGAGGTAAATCTAAACACCGGCCAAGAAACGACAAATGTCTTTTTGGTGGAGATTATCCATTTATTCAAACTGGTGATATAAGAAATGCAGATAAATATGTAACTGATTATTCTGAAACATATAATGAAACTGGATTAGCACAAAGTAAACTTTGGCCAGCAGGAACTCTTTGTATTACTATTGCTGCAAATATTGCAGAAACGGCTATATTATCTTTTCCTTGTTGTTTTCCAGATAGCGTAATAGGTTTTATTCCTAATGAGAAACTGACGACCGTTGATTTTGTATACTATTTAATTCAATTTTTCAAAAGTGAATTACAGAATTTGAGTAAAGGTGCTGCACAAGACAATCTAAATTTAGCAAAGTTTGAAAACATGAATTTTCCTCTTCCCCCTCTCCCCGAGCAAAAACTCATCATAAAAGAACTCGACACCCTCAGCGAAAAAGTCCGCCAGCTGCAGGAAATCTACACAAAACAAATTGCCAACTGCGCCGAGTTAAAACAAGCCTACTTACAAAAAGCCTTCGAAGGAGAACTATAAAAATGAAAGTAATTAATTGTGACATAACATTAAATAATAAATTTTCCAATTTCTTATAATGTAAGGAGTTATGAGTCTCAAAAAAAATGAAGTTTGAATATATTATTATTTATTATAAATAGCGGAGTGTGACATGAGTTCTTTTGTTGAATCTTATTTGCTTACAAATGGCCCTTCTTTATCATCTGATATAAAAGCAGAATTGGTTAATAATAACAATATTTCTGATGTAGCGGCAAGACAGCAAATATCTAGAGCCAAGGGCAATATTGTTCATTTAAAGAATATCACATTTCCAAGGAATGAAAGCTTTCTATATTTGAAAGAGCAATATCAAAGTTCACAGTTTTATCAAAACTTGTATGAAGCGCTTATAAAAGTGAATAGCATTACAGGGTATGTTTTGTCTGCGATGGATTGCCTAGGTGGAAAAGTAAGTATAAATAAATTCAATACATTTGCACCGGTTGAATATGCGTCAAAAAAAAGTCTGATTCATAAAATTAAAGAACAATTATTAAATATCGGTTTTATTCAAGAAGATTTTAATTCAAACGGCGAACTATTTCTTCAACTTAACCCATTGTTTAGCCCTACTTCTCGAGTAATAAGTATAGTCCATGAAGAAAAACAATTACTTTCCGTTATTACTGTTGAAGATTTCTTTAAGAAAAATTCATTTGGAAGTTATAACAAATTTGAACAATACGGTAATTTTTCGGGGTATTTGTGGGATATAACATGTCCGTCATATTTACTTCCTTTTAGAAAGATTGCAAATGAAAAAGTATTCCCTGGGTTTTTAGTCGCAGATGTATTGCCAGAAAAAAATATTACAGTGAGTCAGGTTAGATACTTTGTTGAGAAAATAGAAAATTTGACTCACAAAAAAAATGTAAGACCATTTCTTCCTTTTTTAATAGGGGAACATTTTTCGGAAGACGCACTTCTCTTATTACGTGAAAAAGGTGTATGTGTATCTGTTTTTGATAATCTTCTTGGAAAATCAACAGCTGATTTATTACGTGATATAATCTCTATGATGGAAGAATGTAAATCAAAAATAACAGGAGATAATTCTGAAAAAATTGAAAAAATCTTAAAAAGTATTCTTGTATATGAAGGAAAGACAATAAATATAAAAGGAAGTCTATTTGAAATGCTTGTAGCTAATGTTACATATAACTTAACGAGAGGATTTGTAAAAATAGGTAAACAAATAGAACTCAATGGCGAAAAAGCAGAAATTGATATTTTTTGTGAAAAAGGGGCCGAAGAATTTTTAATAATAGAGTGTAAAGCTCATAAAGCAAATATTACAAAAGACGAAATAGAGCGCTGGAAAAATAGAATCTCCTTAATTTATAAATGGATACAATCTATTTCTGAATATAGAAATAGAATTGTTGCCTTTGAATATTGGTGTACATCTGATTATGATAAAGAGGCTTTAGATTTATTAAAAAAAATGAAAACTTGTAAAAAATACAAAATTGAATATAAAAATTTAAAAGAAGTAATAGATATTTGTTCAAAAAAAACAGAATTAAAAAATCATGCAAAAGTATTAAAAGAATATTATGAATGAAAAAGATAAGGAGAGTTGTAGTTGGAAAGTCATTCAACCATAGAACAACATAAAAATAATAAAGGTTATTATACAACACCACTAAATTCTATTCCTGGTATGAAACCAATGAATAAATATGAATCTTGGTTTTCGGGAAGAATGCCAGAATATATCTGGATAGCCATAATTCTTGATTTTTATGGACGAGAAGAAGGACTTAGAAAAATAGCTTATATAAATAAATTTATATTCCAAACAGCTCCGGAAATTGTTATTCCAAGATTATCAACAATTATAAAACTTTCAGAAGAAAAACAAAGAGCAATTTATAATTATATAAAAACAATAACCACTAATGAAATTTTTACAGAACTTACAGTTTTCCTAACACATGAAAAGGCTCCTGTATTTTCTGAATGTTTTTATACAAATTATGAGATTATTGCTGCTAGATGTGAAGCTCTCATAAAAACTATCAATAAATTAAAATCTCAAGGATCTGTTCTTACAAATGATACTCGTTTTTGTGTTATAGGGTATTTTAATCTTGCTGGTAAAATTCATGTACAACCACATGAAGGGGAGCTGCTCGTAAAATATCAAAGTATGAATACTGAGTCATTGGAATATGAGATGGCCGCTTCTATGATTAGAAATATAGAAGGATTGATTCTTATGACAATAGAACACCCTGATGAAAAATACTTAAATATGTTTTGGGAATGTATTAGTATGATGACAGATTGTAAAGTTTTTGTTTGTGATTTTGGAGAATCAAAATCTTTAAAAGCATTTAATCAAAAGGTATATGAATTATTACAATATTTGAGAGAACTCTATGTAAATGCTTATCCATTAGATAAAAAGCTAGAAATATTTACGGGAATAATTACATATTCTTACAAACGCTTGAAAGAAGTTGATGAACATAATTTGTATACTTCTATTTCAGGGCGAAGTTGTGTACGGAGTCTCATAGAAAATTTTATCTTATCAAAATATCTAATCACATTTGAGAATGAGAAACCTGAAATATGGGAAGATTTTGAATATTACGGTTTGGGACAAATTAAAAAATATGTTTTGGCCGAAAGGCAAAATAATGCTCGTGAAGAAGAAAGTCATGTAGCATATAAGTATTTAGATATATTGTTAAATGAATTCACTATGGAGGAGTTTACAGATATTGATGCTAGGGGATATTTTGACCAAACAAATATAAGAAAGAAGTCAGAACTCGTAGGTGAAAAAGATTTATATAAATTATATTACGACTATGATTCTCAGTATGACCATTGTCTTTGGGGAGCTATACGAGAAAGTTCAATGCTAAAATGTGATAATTCAGCTCATCAATATCATTTGGTTCCTGATATTGAAGATGAACAAAAATTGAAAACAATTTATTACGATTGCATTTATGTAATGAAAAAAATGGTTGCTTTTTATTCAACGCAAATTGAAATTCCTGAAAAGCTAGTAAAGAACATAACGGAATACAAAGATGATTAAGCTTGATGAAAAAATATATGAAATAGAGAATGAATATTTACAGTTACTCCAAAATATTAAGAAAAATATAACCGAGAACAATATAAAACCAAGTTTGGATACCATCAGATTATTCTGGTATAAAAACAGGAAAGTAGTGTCCATGTTCTTGCAGACATTAAATGATAAACAGGCATTTTCATATTCTGGGGCTACACATCTTGATGTAAATGACAAAGAGTATTATGGATTTTTGGCTGTCGGTGAAATTCATATTATGGATGACCAGCTATATAAATATGCAGATTGTCTTTTACAAGGGAATGAAGTTCCGGGAAATGAAATTATAAAAAAACAAATTTTTAGGACGTTAGATGATAATATATGTTTATTAAATGATTTAAAAGAAATAATATTGCTTTTACCTGTGCGTCTTTTCTTTACAAATAACTTAGAGATTATTCACAAAGCTGCAGAAAAATGTTTTTTATCATTTTTTAATAACAAATTCAATTCTCTTAATGATTATTTTAACACATGTAAAACTGCAGAGGATATTGATAAATATCTTTCCGATGATATAAAAAAATCGATATTTATTTGTGATAAGGATCGTTTTGATTTAGAATTTACAGAACGAATTAAACTTTTGCCAAATGATTTTTTTAGCAATAATGATGTTGAGAAATTTTTTCATTCTTTAATTGGTTTTATCATTTCCGTATTAGAAATTTTAGAAAGCATGCATGATTATGGAATTATCCCTATTATTAGAAATCCAGCAACTTTATCTTATTTGTATTTATTAGAACCAAATTTATCAAAAGATATTGCATTCCTAAATAAAACAGTTTTAGCAAATGAAATATTTGCTATTGTTAATCAAAATATGAATAAGTTTGAGGATTACACTCCAAAGGAAATGAATGACCTTTGTAAGGCAAATAATATTTTTGAATTATTATATAAGGATTTTGAATTGTCTACAAAATCAATAAATCAAATAAACTTTAATGATAGAGTAGAAATGATAAAAACTGGGATTCTTAGTATCGCAGATAAAAGTATTTGAGTGTATTAGGGAAAACAGGGGAAATTAGAGGAAAATTTCCCCTATTTATATTGAAATGAATAGGTAGCAAAGATTATTCATTCTTGTGTTAAAAAAATCAGTTTTTTACAAACTTTTTAACTTGTATGTTAAAAAGTTGACAACTACAATTTTTGGATATAAAATATAAGTATGATAGACTTTCGTGATACTCCACTTTATAAAGAAGACTCTTATTTTCGTAAGGAATATGTTGAAAAACTGCTTTTCTGGCGAGACCATCATGTAATTAAAGTAATTACTGGTGTAAGACGTTCTGGAAAATCGGTTATTCTGAAGGAAGTCTGTAAAGAGATTTCAAAATCTGCATCAGAAAATCAAATTTCTTTTTTCAATTTTGAAATGCTCGAAAATGAAGATATCACTGATTATCATAAACTGCATTCTGTCTTAAAAGAGCGTATTCAGGAAGATAAAATGAATTATATCTTCCTGGATGAAATTCAGCTTGTTGAAAAGTTTGAAAAGGTTGTGGATTCTCTTTTTATTCTTCCTAATGTTGATATTTATTTGACTGGTTCAAATGCTTCTATGCTTTCCAGTGAAATAGCAACCCTTTTGAGTGGCCGCTATATTGAAATAAATATTCTGCCTTTTTCTTTTATTGAGTTCCAGACAGCGTATAAAGAAAAGTTTTCTCAAGAAAGTTTTGATTTACCTACCTTATATACCAAATATATTACATTTGGCGGCTTCCCTTATCTTCATAATATCTATGAAAAAAACGAGGCTATAAAAGACTATATTTCTGGTCTTTATTCAACTATTGTTCTAAAAGATATTCAGCAGCGTAAGAAAATTGCTGATACAATTCTTCTTGAAAAGATTGTAAAGTTTGCACTTGTTCATACCGGTAATCTTCTTTCCCCAAAAAAGATTTGTGACACTTTTGTTTCAAGCGGCAGGAAAACTTCTTCGGCAACAATAGATAATTGTCTTTCTGCATTATGTGAAACCTATCTTTTCTACAAACTGAACCGCTATGATATTCGTGGTAAAGAAACTCTAAAAACATTGGAAAAATATTATGCCGTAGATATGGGACTCCGCTTTTTTATGCTTGGTGCAATAGGTGGAGATGAAGGACACATTCTTGAGAACCTTGTTTTTCTTGAATTATTGCGTCGTGGTTATGAACTGTCTGTTGGAAAAATAGATGATATGGAAATTGACTTTATAGCACAAAAAGACGGGGCTCTTAATTACATTCAAGTTTCACTTTCTGTTCGTGATGAAACGACCTTAAAAAGAGAATTAAGACCTCTGCTTGCTGTAAAAGATAATTTTCCAAAAACTTTGATTACACTGGATAATGCACCTGTTATTTATCATGATGGAATCAAACAGATTTATGCTCTTGATTTCTTGAACGGAGAATCATTATGAACGAAAGTGACACAAGGTTAAAGAAAATAGATCCTGCTCTCAAAGCTGCTGGTTGGGGTGTGGTAGAAGGCTCTGATATTTTTACCGAACAGCGGGCTTATATTGTGTCGCCTGGTCGTATTGTTACAAAAGCAAAAAGAAATCCGGATAAAATAGATTACCTTCTTACTTACAAAGGCGTAAAGATTGGAATTGTCGAAGCAAAAAAGGACGAACTTGATGTAAGTGCTGGTGTTGAGCAGGCTAAGAAATATGCAAAGGCTATGAATATCCGCTGGTCTTATTCTACTAACGGAGACAAAATCTGGGCTATTGATATGGAAGCAAAGCCCGGTGATTTTACAGAAGGTTTTGTAGATAAGTTCCCGACTCCTGATGAACTTTGGGCAATGACTTTCCCAGATAACAACGAATGGCGTGATAAATTTAATCTTGAACCTTTCAATCGTGATGGAGGAAAGCAGCCTCGCTATTATCAGGAAAATGCTGTTAATGCAGTACTGGATGCCATAAGCCGCAAGATAGATCGTATTCTTTTAACACTTGCAACAGGTACAGGTAAAACTTACATTGCATTCCAAATTTGCTGGAAGCTTATGCACACTCGCTGGAACAATCTGCAAAACGGAAAACTTCCCCGCATTCTATTCCTCGCAGACAGAAACATTCTTGCTGACCAGGCTTTTAATGCGTTCGGAGCTTTTGACCAGAATGCATTGGCACGAATTACGCCAAAAGAAATTAGGAAGAATGGCGGAAAAGTTCCAATGGGGCAGAGTATTTACTTTACGATTTTCCAGACAATGCTATGTGGTACGGATGATGTAACAGATAAATCTGAAAATACGGTAGTTGAGCCTGCCGAAACTACCGAATACTATAAACAATATCCTCGAGATTTCTTTGATTTTATCATTATTGATGAATGTCATCGTGGTGGTGCAAATGATGAAAGTGAATGGCGTAAATTGATGGAATATTTCCAGCCTGCATATCAGCTTGGACTTACAGCAACTCCACGCCGCACAATAAATGGCGATACCTATAAATATTTTGGTGAGCCTGTTTATCAGTATTCGCTTAAGCAGGGAATTGAAGACGGATATCTTACTCCATATCGCGTAAAGAGCTGTACAAATCAGATTATTGATGAATATGTTTACAATGAAGAAGATAAAATTATTCGTGGTGAAGAACTTTTAGATAAAGAAAAAACTTATGATGAAGCCGATTTCTACCATGGAAAAATCAAGATCCGTGAACGTGATGAGCTTCGTGTAGAAGAGTTTTTAGATAGTGCAAATCCTGATGAAAAAGCCATTGTTTTCTGTGCTACTCAGAATCATGCAATGCAGATTCGCGATATGATTAACAGTTATGCAAAACGTGGTACAAATTATTGTGTTCGCGTTACTGCTGATGATGGCAGTGAAGGTGAAGAGCAGCTTCGAAAATTTCAGGATAATGAAAAAACAATCCCAACTATTTTAACAACCTCTCAAAAACTCAGCACAGGTGTGGATGCTCAGAATGTCCGTAATATTGTTCTGATGCGTCCTGTTCCAAATATGATTGAATTCAAACAAATTATTGGACGTGGGACTCGTCTTTTTGATGATAAATATTATTTCACAATTTACGATTTTGTAGGTGCTCATAAAAAGTTCTATGATGAAGAGTGGGATAATCCAAATCCTGTTTGTCCTATTTGTGAAAAATACCCTTGCGAGTGTAGCACCCATCCTAAATGTCCTGTTTGTGGTAAATGGCCTTGCGAATGTAAAAAGCTACCTAGATTTTGTCCTATCTGTGGTCAGTCACCTTGTATATGCCCACCAAAACCATGTCCTATTTGTGGAAATCTTCCATGCACATGCCCAAAAGACCTTATTGAAATTGAACTGGGCGACGGCCGTAAGGCTACAATCAAAGATGGCTTTAACTGGGAAGAACGTATCATGTTCGATGGAAAACTTATTACACTCAAAGAATTTGTAAACGTTCTTGTTGATAACGAAACACTTCCTAAATTCTTTAAAGATGATGAAGACTTAAGAACACAATGGCAGAATCCTGATACCAGAAAAGCTTTACTTGAAAAAATGGAACATGACGGATTCTCTCTTGATAAGCTTTTGAAAGTCCAGGAAATGTTGAACTATGAAAAATGTGATTTACTGGATGTTCTTGAGTACCTTGCATATCAATCAACTCCAATTGAACGAGAACAGAGAGTTGCAATTGCACGTTCTGAAATTACAGCAGATTTGAATGAACCACAAAGTGATTTTGTAAATTTTGTTTTGGATCAATATATCGAGCAAGGCTATACAGAACTTTCTATGGAGAACCTGCCTGAACTTATCAAACTTAAGTATGGAACAATAAATGATGCTAAAGTCGAACTCGGTAGTCTTGGAGAAATAAACAAAATCTTTGTTGGATTCCAGAAAGGACTTTACGCAGCATAATTTTTCTTCTCAAAAAGAATTAAAAATATCAACTATATACTTTTCTTGTCACTAATAAAGATAATTAATTATATTTAAATTAGGAGTCTTTATGAAGAAAATTATATTCTGTGATATTCCTATGAAGAGTAATCTCAATCCTATGGTTTACAAAGGTACTGGTAATGCAAATCCCAAATATGACCAGCCTGTTATTTATCCGATTAATGCTATTCTTGCAGATACTATTTCAAAACAAGATGAAATAAGAGTTGTTCTGCTAAGAACAGAAGACGCCACAGAAAATAACCAGAAGAATAGTGATTTATTTATTAATGAACTGAATTCCATCAATTCAAAAATTGGTGCGAAAATCACTTACAATATATTGAATTCAGAATTCAAGGAAACAAAGAATAATCACGAACTCAGACTAAAACAAATGATTGATAAAATAGAAGACAATTCTCAACTATTTGCTGATATAACATATGGTCCAAAACCTTTGCCTATGGTTCTTATGTGTGTCCTTTCATTTGCAGAAAAATTCTTGAATTGTGATGTAAAATCTGTTGTTTATGGAAAAGTTAACTTCACAGGTGAAAATATATCAAACCCGGAACTTTATGATGTAACTTCTCTTTACTATCTCAATAATCTGACCAGTTCAATAGTTGCAAAAGACAGTAAAGATGCCAGAAAAGCTTTGGACGAATTTAATTTATGCCAGGCTAGACAGAAAGCTTATCTGGCAAGTTTTATTACTCTCAGAACAATTACAGCTTTAGAAACCAAATATGAAATTGAACAGATATATGAAATGCTCAAAAAGCACTCTTTTGCTGAACCTACATTGCTCGAGTATTTATTTACAAAAAAAAGAATTGCCTTCTCAAAAAGAGCTATGTGAAAAGTTCAACAAGGATGAAGTCTATATTAGCAACAGAATAAAAGAATTTTTCGAAAAAGTTCAAAATAAAATATCAAGTAGTTGAAAAAATGTGACTATATTATGTGAATAAATAAATGCTGTATCGGAGGTAAAAAGTTATGGCAACTAATAAACACGATAGAATTAAATCTTTAAGAGACGCACTTTCAGAAGGATTGTATGAAAAGGATGAAGCTGTTCGTCTTGCGCTTCTTACA
>CAMNGG010000010.1 GCA_946537975.1 uncultured Treponema sp.
TATAGACATAAATCCCCCCGAGAGATCCCTGCACACTGCACAGTGCAGTCTAAATCCCTTGGGATGGATATGGGGAAATTATGTTATGCTGACACCCGCACTGGGGTGCTTGGAGAAAAATATAAAATGAAAAAAGTTTTATTATTTTTAATTTTTTGTATAAGTACACTACTCTTAAGTTGCGTTACCAATTCTCCTGTAAAAAAAGATTTATTTAATAATTTGGAAATTAGTTTTGAAGAAACAGAAAATAATAATCTTTTAAAAGTAACTATAAATGGAAAAATTTTGGATTCAAGTTTAAGCATAGAAAGTTATAAAATCAGGTATGAAAAAAATAAAATATTTATCGATATAAATAGAAAAATAAAACCTACCGGAATTTCACTTGAATATTTTATTCAATTTTATATGAACAAAGATGTAAAGGAAATTTACATAGGAAATGATTTATTCTGGACTTCGTCGGTAGAATCATATTTTAAAAGCGAAGAATTATCTTTCCCTCTAAATATTCAAAAATGCATAAAAAATACAAAGATAACACTTGAAGGTGAATCAGAAATATCTGAAAGTGAGAAAAAAGAAATTCAAAAATTTATAGATTATTTTTCCAATAATATCTCTATTGAAAAATGTAAAGAATGGAATAAAGAAGCTGTAGCTTTTAGTATTTATGATTTTGGTATTTATGAAGAATCCGACGGCAAAAAATATTTTGTGGTTAATATAAAAGCCTTTTATGAAAATAATCGGGTTTATGATAGAATAATAAAAATTCAAAATATGGATATAACATCTCTATACAATCTTCTAATGTTCAATTATGAAACTTATGAAGAAGTAGGATGGGTATTTTAGAAAAATTAGCATAACAAAGGTTCGTAGCCGACAGCGGGTCAGGCCCGCTGCGGTACAACCAATTGTTAGGTTGATGGCGCACTGCGCCACTTGCTGTTAGTAAGGAAAATCTTCCGGCATATTTCTCCTGAAAGTCATTCGTCGAATGACAAAATATTTTAGGAGGATTCTTATGAATTCAAAGCCACTTTACACTAGTCCTGCTCTTTTTGGAGTTAAAGAGACTGAAATTACTGCCATGGCTGCTAATCGTTACCAGACGAGCAGTTCTTGTTGTACTTGCACAGGGCATGGAACTTCAAGGGGCTAATTAGATTAAATAAACTTCAATCGGATTAGTAAAAGTAGGCTTGAGGTGGATTATTTCCTCTCAAGCCTTTTAAAGGATTCAGCCATGTTCTATAAATTAAACAAATACACTTTTGTCAGAAATATTAATAATTATTTGGTAATCGTAGATAAACGAACAGAGAATGAATTAATTGGGGATTATACATCCTATTTATTCGTAAGACATCTGAAACACGAAGCACAAGATATAGATATAATCATAAGAAATGTTTGTGCTGAGTTTTCAGGGAAAGTAGATTTTTCGCTTGTAAAAAATGATGGGATTTCTTTATTTAACAGATTGTCGGAATTCGGATTAGTTTCAAAAGCTGATAATACCAACTCTTTTATTAATGAAGATAAAGAAATCTTAAACGATATTCCACGTATATTGTTACCGAAAGAAGAACTGGATAAATTTAAAGAAACAAGAAATAAAAATCCGACTTTACAAAGTATAATTGTAGAAATAACAAAGAAATGTAATGAAAGATGTATTCATTGCTATATTCCACATGAAGATAAAACTGTAATGATGAGCGATGAAGATTTTTATCGCATCGTAGAACAGTCAAAAGAAATGCAAACTGTTGTGAATTTCAGAATTTCTGGCGGAGAATGTATGACTCATCCATCTTTCAAGAAATTTATAAAATATGTGAAAGGAAATGGTTTTGCACTAGATTTGCTAACAAATCTCACTCTCTTAGACGATGAAACTATAGAGATGTTAAAACAGGGTACATTTTCATCAGTACAAACAACTTTGTTTTCTCTAAAATCTGAGGTACATGACAAAATAACAAAAGTTCCTGGCTCTCTTGAAAAAACATTGCAGAATCTTGAAAAACTTTATAAAGCAAAAATTAAAGTAGCAATAGCAACTCAAGCTATGGAAATGAATAAAGACAGCATAGAAGATTTGTACAAATACTGTGATTCACACGGATTCAAATTGAGATGCGACTGGACTATCATAGCAAAAGAAAACAGGGGTTGTGATAATCTTTCTTGTCGTATTTGCAATTTGTCAGATTATAAAGAGCTTTGTAAAATAAAATTAAAATATATCGACGGCTATAAAAAAGAATTGAAGGAAGAACTTTCCAGAACTCCAAAATCAGAAACAACGCATTTATGCAATGCAGGCACAAATGGATTGCAAATAGATACAAACTTAAATGTACATCCATGTCCAGGCTGGGATTTATCATTAGGAAATCTTAAAAATGAAACACTTTCTGATATTTGGATGAAATCAGAAAAACTGCAAAAAGTACGTGATGTAGTTCTAAGGGATTTTCCTAAGTGTGCAAAGTGCGAAATCAGAAATTTGTGTTCTATTTGTATGGCACAGGCAGATTTGGAGATGAATTCTTCTCAGTTCAAATTTGAGATGCCAAAATACGTCTGTGACATGTATAAAGTAATTTATAATACAATAAAAGAAGAGGTTTTTGAAAAGTAAAAGAAAACCTAACAAGAAGTTCAAAGCCGACACAGGCTCAAGGCCTGTGCGGTTTAACTCATTGTTAGGACGACACGCCACTGGCGTGCTCGAAGAAAAAAAATGAGGGCTAAGACGAAGAAGTCGTAGTAATGAAAGCTCGCAAGGAAG
>CAMNGG010000011.1 GCA_946537975.1 uncultured Treponema sp.
TCCAAAGTAGCTCATGATTTTCTGAGTGTACTGTGGCATATAAGGATTCATCATAATCATCAAATCCTTAATTACATAGCAGAGGTTGTGAATCAGGCTTTCAGCTACAGCCGGATTTTCTGTACGTGCCTTCCAAGGCTCAGTTGCCTGGAACTTTTTGTTACAGATATCAGAAATTTCAAACATTGTGTGGAAAGCATCTTTCAAATCTGCCCATTCAAGATAATCTGTAGCTTTTTTTTCGAGTGCACGAACTTGAGTCCAGAGTTCTGTATCTTCTGCAGCTGCAGGAATTTTTCCATCATAATATTTATTTACAAATAAAAGTGTACGGTTTACAAGGTTTCCCAGGTTACCAATCAGCTCGCCGTTAAGCTTTTCCATAAAGTCTTTCCATGTGAACTGATAGTCCTGCTTTTCAGGGCGGTTATAGAAGATGTAGAAACGCCATGCATCAGCAGGGATTCCACTCTCAATTGCGTCACTTCCAAATACACCAACTCCAAGACTCTTAGAGAACTTTCCGTCTTCGTAGTTTAAGAACTCAGTAGAAGACATATGATGAAGCTTTGTCCACTCGTGAGGAGAACCAAGCATTGTAGAAGGGAAAATTACAGTGTGGAAAGGAATATTGTCTTTACCGATGAACTGGAAGAGGTCAACCTTAGGCTTACCCTTAGCTTCTTCTGATTCACTTGGAATCCACCAGCTTTTCCAGTCAAAGCTCTGCTTGCCGGCCTTTACAAGTTCATCAGCCAGCTGCTTTGTAATTGAAATATATCCGATTGGTGCGTTGAACCAAACATAGAATACTTTGTTTTCATAACCAGGCTTTGGAACAGGAATACCCCACTTAAGATCGCGGGTAATTGCACGTTCCTGAAGACCATCGCGGATCCAAGCCTTAGTCATGTTGATGGCGTTATCAGCCCAGCGACCTTCAACACTAGCCTTTTCCATCCATTCATTGAGCTTGCCGCTCATTGCAGGAAGGTCAATATAAAGGTGTTTTGTTTCGCGAATTTCTGGAGTTCCGCCGCAGGTATGGCAGCGAGGCTCTTTAAGTTCAGTCGGGTCAAGCAGAGAACCACACTTATCGCACTGGTCACCGCGGGCCTTTTCGTAACCACACTTTGGACAGGTTCCATCAACATAGCGGTCTGCAAGGAACATATTACAGTGAGGACAGAAAAGCTGCTTGTTTACATGCTCGTGAATGAGTCCGGCCTTATCCAGATCGTTGAAAAGTGACTGTGTAATTTCTGTACACTGTTCGTTAGAAGTACGACCGAATTTATCAAAATCAATTTTAAACCATTCGTAGATTTTTGTGTGCTCACCATAGTAGTGGTCGCAGAGAGAACGAGGGTCTGTTTTTTCTTCAAGAGCCTTTGTTTCGGTTGCAGTACCGTATTCATCTACACCGCAGATGTAAAGAGTGTCGTAACCGCGGCTGCGGCAAAAACGTGCAAAAACATCGCCCGAAAGCGACTGAATTATATTTCCCAAATGTGGAATGTTATTAACGTAAGGTAAAGCTGCTGTGATAAGTCGTCTGTTCATTGTAAATCCTTATTCAATATCAATAACTAAAAAAAAATAGAGTTTTTGATATCTTAAAATGTAATTTTATCACAATAGTATAGTGTTTTTCTTCAATATATTCAATTTTATCAGGGAGGTATTATTGTTTTGCTTTTTCAATAATCTCTTCAAAGAAATCCCCGTATTCATCTTCTTTCATCTGAACATAGCCTGCCCTGTTTTCTGTGCCAACCTTTGATAGGATTTCTTCTTTGATTTGATTATATCTGTCCCTTGCTTCGGTATGTTTTCTCAAATAATCGCGGAATAAAATATGCCGCTTGTATTCTTCATTATCAACAGAACACACATAAAGATGATGGTCTATGCTATCAAGAATTTCGTTATGCACTTTTCCATTTCTGCAAAAAGCCTCGCGACCGGTAATTCCTTTATCGCCTTCATGCTCATAGCCGATTTCTGCAAGGGCCGTTTTTACCGCTTCAAAATCAGACCAATTTTCCAGTCCAACATCAATATCAATAATGGGTTTAGCCTTCATTCCGGGAATTGAAGTACTGCCGACATGCTGAATATTCGACATAACTGTGATTGCTTTCAGTAATTCAGCTTTTATCTTCAAAAAATCCTGAGGCCATTCTTTATTATATTCGACAACAACCATAAATCATTCCTTTTCAAAATAATCAATCACGTAATCAAGAATAACATCCCGTGTTTCGTATTCTGTGTAAAGCGAATGTAAAAGCTCCTTTGTCAATGGAATCTTAACATCCAAAGGCAGTGTACATTCTCGGCTATCATCTGTGTCTATGTATCGGCGGCCGTCCAGTTCGTAAAGCCAGTTTACAGGATAATAAATTGAACAGATTCCATCTGAAAGAAAAGAAACTCCGCCGGTTTCCTGGCAGGAACAGTTACTAGGCATAAGTCCCATAACCCTAACATTCGGGCATTGTGATAAAACCTTTACAAGCGAATCCCCTGCACTCACGCAATACATATCAACCAGAAGAATAACTTCAATATCGCTGAAGCGGCCGTCTGCCTCGACTGTTACGGTGTGAATCATCAGGGGCTTTTCAAAAAGTTCGGTGCCTCGCCTTGCAATTTCAAAAGGCTCCTTTGTAAAAAGACTTGCTGTTTCAACTCCTTCTGCCCAGTAGCCTCCCTGATTACTTCTGGCATCTATAATCAGCTTTTTCATTCCTTCTGCTTTGCGAGCGTCGAGCTCATTTATAAGATGGCGGCGAACCTGTGGATTATGATTTGTAAAATATGAAAGCACATCAAAAAATTCGCCAAACTGTTCATTGTAACGAACCATGTAGGCGGTATCCTCATTAATCATAACTGTATGAAGATTTTTCAAATCCGGGAATTTTTTATAGCTGTGCCAGGTTATA
>CAMNGG010000012.1 GCA_946537975.1 uncultured Treponema sp.
TACTTCAAAGCCTCTTCAACCATCTTTGAAACTTGTCTATTCATTGTATCTGCATCAGGTGCATCAGTTCCGTTCATCTTACGAACAAATCCGGCAATTGCCATAAAACACTGAGCCAAAGCCGATTCTTCTTCTTCCAGATTTCCAGAAGGCTGACAAATATCATAAGCAGTACGAAGTCTTTTTACAGTCTGTAAGAAATATGTTTTGAACGTTACTTCTTTCTTTCCATCTTTACCGGTTTTCAAAACCTGAGTAGAAGTAAATACATATTCAGCAGCTTTTGCCAAAAGTCTGTAACGATCATATGGGTCACTGTTTGGATTCAAGAATGGAGTAATATCATAATTCGCAAACAAATCTTTTAAGATTGCAAGTTCAGTTCTGAATATTGAAGTTGCCTGCTCAACATCATCAGTACTAGGTGCAACAGTTTCTGTACCACCATAAAGCTTTACAGCTTCGCGCATGTTATCGCGGATTCCAATGTAATCGACAATCATACCAAAATGTTTACCAGGATAAATTCTGTTTACACGGCTGATAGTCTGGATAAGAGTATGTTTCTGCAAAGGCTTATCATTGTAAAGATAAGTAAGAGAAGGAACGTCAAAACCTGTAATCCACATATCTACAACAATTACAATATGGAAGTTAGATTTTTCATTCTTAAAGGCAGCATCAAAATCATCAGAACGTTTATCATTCTTTACTCCGCCAAGATAATTATACATATCTTCAGGGTCATTACTTCCAACACTAGAAACCATTCCAATAAATGGCATTTCTTTAAGTTCTGTCAGTTCCTGTTCAGTTGCTGTAACACCATCAGAAACTTTCTTTTCAACAAACCATTCAGGATAAGCAGCCTTAAACTTCATTAATAAGTCATAAGCAATCTTTCGTGTAGAGCAGACAACCATTGCTTTCTGAACTCTGTCAGGGTCTCCGCTGCAAGCAGCTATATAATGGTCATGAATATCTTTTGCGAGGCGTTCAAGTCGTTCTGGCTCTCCAAGAATAACTTCCATAGAACTCATTGCATTCTTGCTTGCTTCTATATCTTCTGCAGTCGAACCATCGTCAGCACATTTTTTATAGTAAGCCTCAATTTCCTTTGCCTTATTATCATCAAGTAAAACCTTAGAAATACGAGGATGATATTTAATAGAAACAGTAAGCCCATCGGCTACAGCCTGGTCCATTGTATAACGGTCAATTTCATCACCAAATGTTTGGTATGTTTCTGCAATTGGCGTTCCTGTAAATCCAACAAAAGTTGCATGAGGAAAAGCTTCTTTCAAAACTTTTGCATAAGGCTTAGAAACAAGAGCCTTCATGTTTTCATCACTGTCTTTACTAAACTGAATCTTCTTAGAATGTTCCAGCTGAGTTCTATGCGCCTCATCAGAAAAACAGATAATGTTTTGTCTTTCGTTTATAAGTCCAATAGGGTCATCTTTTCTGTCACAGAATTTCTGAATTGTACAAATATAAAAACCGCCGCTTTCACGGGCCCCAAGTTCCTGCCTTAAAGTCTTACGATTCTTTACTACTGAAACTTCACCCAGATTCAAAAATTCAGAACTTTTTGTAAAAAGTTTTGCTCCCTGCTTTTGTAAGTCATCACGGTCTACTATAAGAATAATTGTTGGTGAACCAATTTTAGGAATATCAGTACAACGAAGTGCAAGCTGGCGGGCAAGAAAAGCCATGGTATAAGTTTTACCACAGCCAGTAGCTCCAAAGTATGTACCACCTTTTCCAGTACCTTCCTGAACAGATTTTACAATACTGTTTTTCAGAAGACGTGATGCAAAGAATTGAGGATAGCGGCAGACAATTTCTCTTTCCTCTCTATCATAAATCTCATCTTGAAAATATATATAATCACGGAATACTTCCAAAAAACGTACTGGTGAATAAACACCTTTTACAAGTGCCTCAGTTTCTTCAAACGGTAAAGTAGAGATCGGATCTCCATCATTTACACGTCGCCAAGCATAAAAATGTTCATATGGAGTTCTTACAGTACCAAGTCTAGTTTTTACACCATCACTGATACAAGCTAAAGGACAGTAATGTAAAAGATGTGGAATATCTCGCCAGTAACGGATATTTATCTGTTCCCAAGCATTCAATATAGTAGCATTAGCATCGCCTGGATTTTTAAGCTCCATAATACAAAGTGGCATTCCATTTACAAAAAGCAGAATATCTGGACGGCGATTTTCTTTTTTACCGTTGTTTGTGTATTCAACAGTAAACTGATTTACAGCCCTGAATATATTTTTTTCAGGATGGTCAAAATCAATAAACTTAATCATTTTGGCACTGCCGTTTTTTGTAGTAAACTGATATTCGTTTACAAGCCAGCCATAAAATTTGTGCAAAGTTGAAAATTCAGAAGAAGTACCAATGAGGCGAACATTATCAAAAAGCTGATTAATATCATCTTCATCAAGTCCAGGATTAATGTCATTAATAAATGTTTTAAAATCATTCTCGATTAAAACATCTCTTTTAGTTTCACGCCCAATCTGAGTACCAAGAGCATAAAGCCAGCCTTCTTTTTCAAGGCATGCAAGAAAAGCATATTCATAATCAGACTCGCAGAAACGTCCCCAAAAATCTTTCAACTTTGCCAATTTATGCCTCCTTTGCGTCTTCTAAAGAACCCTTTATAAGAATAGGACAGATATCTTTTATTTGTAATTTTAGTTTTTCATTGATTGTTTTGCGTTCATTGTAAACCTTAAATACATCTACAATTGAATGCTGTATTTCCATCGGAGGAATCGGTATCATAACTTCACACATATCTGGAAAATCAAAAGTTTCACGAGCACTGCCCCAAGAATTAAAGCGTACATATCTATCAAATTCAGATCTAAGGAAGAACATCATTAAATATTCTGCACAAAGAATGTTTTTTTGAATAACTTCAAATACAGGGTAAATTGCAGATACTAAATAATTTTCTTCAGAATTATTATAGGCAACACAAATCTTTTCACCCATTCGAGCTGTATTAGGATTAAAAGCAAATTGATCATTACAAACAATCTTATAATTAGTTGTAGATAAATCATTTGTATCAGCTTTCGTATCTGTAAACTCTTTTTTAATTGAAATACCTCTTATCGATTCTATTCCGAATTTATTTTCAATATTTTTCACATTGACTTCATTAATATATTTTCCAATCTTCTCACAAGGCATCTTCCGTTGCAACTCTTCAATATACGCATCACAAGTAAGCTTCAAATCATCAAGTCCGCGTTCATAACTTTTCTGATTTTCAACAAGAGTTTCATAAATCTCCACATACTTTTCCTGTATCTTCAAATCTGGAAGAGTAATTTCCATATCACACATCGAATCCCAAGAAAAAACTTCTGTAGAAGTTCCCCAAGAATCACGACATGCTCTTCTGTCCCATTCTGGCCTGTTATAATTCATGAATAAATATCTTGCATTTATAATTTTCTTCGCAGATTCTTTAATTCGGAATGCATAATTATTCCAACTGATTAAAAAAGGTTTATCTGTATCATTAAAGCCTAAACCAATTCTTTTTCCATGTGTGCGTGGATTGTAAATAAACTCATTTGGTTGGACAATAATAAAATTAGCTAAATCTGTTCCATCCATATTAGCTTTTGTTGGAATAACTGTTTTTTCAATAGTCATTCCACGTACATCATCTGCACCAAATTTTAATTCAGAATTTCTTTCATCAGAGAGTTCAATAAGCTCGCCAAGTTTATATGTTTTATTTGCCATTTACTTTCACCTATTCAATATCAAAGCCAATTCCCTTAAAGGCAGCGGCAAGCTTCTTCTGAGATTCGCGTTCATTCTTAAGAAGGTCTTTCATTTCATTCTGAATACGAGACATTTCTTTCTTGTAATCAATCTGTAAATCGTGGTCTACAAACTCAATGTACTTACTTGGAGCAAGAGTCCAGCCTTTTTCTTCAATCTCATTAATTCCAACACTGCGGTAAAGTTCAGGAACTTCGTATTTAGTTCCGTCAGTTCCTTCTGTTTGCCAGGTGTGATATATTTCAGCAGCCTTTTCAATCTGTTCAGGAATAAGTCGAACTTTCTTTTTGTTTTCATTCTTAACAGCGTTTTCAGTCCACTGTCTTAAATCCATAAATAAAATTTCGTGTTCGCGTTTTCTAAGTTTTCTATTGTGATATTCTCCACCTTTCTTATTCTGATTCAAAATCCAAAGTGTTACAGAAATATCAGTTGTAATAAAAAGCTCACGAGGAAGGACAACAATAGCTTCAACCTTATCATTCTGAATAAGCTTTTTTCTTATTTCCAAAGTATCACTGTCATTCAAAGCACCGTTTGCAAGAAGGAATCCTGCAACACCGTTGTTTTTATGAAGGTGATAAAGCATGTGTAAAATCCATGCATAGTTTGCATTGCTTTCTGGAGGAGTAACATAATCAGCCCAGCGAGCATCGTTTTTCAAATTATCATCATACCAGCTCTTAAGATTAAATGGCGGATTAGCCATTATGTAATTAAAATACAATCCCTTGTGCTGGTCATTAAGGAATGAAGAATCTGCAATGTCACCAAGGTTGTGGCTTATTCCTCTAAGTGCAAGATTCATCTTTGCAAGTCGATATGTTGCAGGCTCTTTTTCCTGACCATAAACATTTACTTTATCAATACTTCCTTGCTTAGATTTTATAAGTTCCGCACTCTGAATAAACATACCACCCGAACCACAGCATGGGTCATAAAGAGTACCATCAAAAGGCTCAATCATTGTAGCAATAAGCTGAACAACATCATGAGGTGTATAGAATTCACCTTCCTCTTTAGTTGCGTTTACAGCAAACTCTTTAAGGAAGTATTCATAAACATGACCAATTAAATCTTTTTCCTGCCCAAACTTTTTATGACTAATTTTGTTTACTTCATCCACAACCTTTTTAATATCGTTTGGAGCAAGATTGCGGGTAGTAAAAGTACCTTTTACAAAACAGCCTTCAAGAGTCTTAATCTGTTCAGCAATTTTTACAAGTGCAGTATCAAGTGCAACATTTAGTTTTGCAGCTGACACATCTTTAAGATAAGACCATCGAGCTTCCGGCGGCAGATTATAAGTACCATCCGCAAAAGTAGCTCCCTCCCCAAAGAAAGCTTCCTGAACATTCTTATCTTCAACATCAAGCCCTTCAGAAATCAACTTTTGTTTAAGAGCTTCAACCCCATCCTCATATTTCTCACCAATAAATCGCAAGAAAACCAGAGTAAGCATCATATCACGCTTCTCAAAAAACGACCCCGAATTACGAGCCGCACGCAAGTGGTCGCGGCACTTAAATAATATTTGATCAAGATTTAATTCTTTGTCTTCTTTCTTAGCTTTTGCCATGTTTATAAGTCCTTATTTTGTAATTCAATATAATATGGATGATGTGCTACTCCATCACCTTCAATTCCATTTTTTGTTAATCCCAAATATTCATACATCATAAATAGAAAAGTTGCATTGCATGAATGGCCACCTTTTTTCGAATCAAAAATAGAAGGATATTCTCTATGTAGTTCAGATGTAGTCAGCTTGGTTCCTTTATACAATAAATAAATTTTGTCTAAATAATTAAATGGGAATTTTATCTTACTATTACCTCTTTCAAATAGAATATATTCATCAGAAAAATATTTTATAATGGATGTACCACTTTTGGGATTATTGAAAGACTGATTAATAGAAAGCATAGATAATAACTTTTGAGATAACATGCATTAATTATAACATGATTATGTGAATTTTTACAGATATAAGATTTATCTGTGATACAACGACGAAACGTTGGGCGGGGGAGTGAGAAAAAGACCGAAGCATAAGCCACCACTTTGTCTGAAAGCCATTTTGTCCGAGTAGGACTGGCTTTCATGACTGGGGGCGCAATGTTGCGGGATTTTTC
>CAMNGG010000013.1 GCA_946537975.1 uncultured Treponema sp.
TTGACAGTTTTTTACAAATTCTTCCTTCCGGCTTCCCTGTCAAACCCTAAAATTCTAAAAAAAAGCAGGCCAGTGGCCTGTCGCCATAACAACTGGTTGTACCGCAGCGGGCTTGACCCGCTGTCGGCTACGAACCTTTGTTATGACAAAAATATTTCTTATACAGAATTGGATTTCTTAAATCTTTTTTTCTTTAAGAACATTCTGTACAACCAAATGAAGCGTATGCCTCTATTATTATACTTTTCCTAAGCGGCGTAAAGCCGCGTACTAACGCTACTTCGCGTAAACCCTAAAGTTTTATTTCATTTCAGAAAGCAAGCTTGACTTGCTTTCTGAAAGTTTCCTTTTTTACTTTTAAAATTTTGTTCCGGCATGATTTCATTAAGTACTTTTATACAAATTTTAGAAGATTCGTCTTTTCGAGCAATAATAGTTTTTATGATTTTATAGAAATCGTCTTCTTCTTTTTTTGGAAGTTCTTTGTTTTTAAGTTTACCTAAAACTTCAGAAAAATCTTTTTCTAGCTCTTCACTTTCCTGCAAATAATGAAAGCGATTGCCCCAATTTACAAACCATGATTCTTTCTTATCGATTTTAATTGATTAATCAACGTCGGTAAATGCCAGAATCCATATAGTCCGTTTTTTCAGCGAAATGATTATGTAAGTGTCGTCAATGAGATCATCTATAAACCAGCTGTTCCATGCCTTCTCACTTTTATAAAAATATATTGATTCGTATTCTTCATCGAACAAGTTCCTGCAGAATTCTTGCGCAAGGGCCTTAGCTTTTTTTGCAGTTTCCCTAAAAGTTGAACCGTATGCACCGCCGGAACATAGCAGCGAGGCAAATTCCGCATCAACGGCAAAACTGTTCATCATCTTGAAGTCCGGGGATTTTTCAATCGGTTCAATTTTGTAATCATCGCACAGACAGTCATCAGTTGGAAATGAAGCAAGAACGGTTTCGGACAAAAGAAACTTATTGAAAAAATCGATTTCTCCCAGACGCCCGCGCGAAGAAAAAAAGTCAAAAACCGCATTGTCGGACGGCACAACCCCCTTGAAATAGATATAGCCACTTCGAAGGTATTTTTTCAGCAAATCAATGAACTTAAAATTTCCATCAAGCATCTGGAATGTCATCGTCTTCCACATTTCTGAGATTTGGCTTTCATCGGGCAATTCCATTTTCCAGTCAACTGCAATTTCCTTCATAAAATATTTATCCCTTCTAATATCTCCTGTATTCAAAGGATTTCGTCTATACTTATTATCTAAACTTTTTTCATCTGCGCCCGCACTAATTGATTAAGGTTTTAAATTAAATTTTACTTTTTTCCAATAAGTTTTAGGTATTCAGGATTTTTTCCTTTGAAGAGTCGAGTTTTAGAGTTTTTATATACCTTAGTAAAATACTCTTTTGCTTTTTCCATATCGCCTTTGGCATACATTACTTCACCGACTGCAAAATTTCCTTCACCTAATAAATAAGTATTTCCTTCATATCCTAAAGAAATTTTTGCCCATTTCTCTGCTAAATCCAAATTCCCAAGTTTCATTGAATAAATAATAATATCATTAACTATTAAATGTGTATTCAAGATTTCCAAATAATTATCTTTAACTTTTTCCCATAAAGAAAGCATATTACTTATATACTCTCTTGGTTCAGGCACAGGTTGTTTCATCACAACATTAAAATATTCATCAGCTATATCTTTCATTTTATTCTTCTATAGCAGGCCAGTGTGCCTGTCGTCATAACAATGAGTTAAACCGCAAAAACGGTTCTGCCAACGGCAGAATTGGCGCAAAAGTTGCGGTGGCGCAAAGCCACGGAGAGCAACTTTTGTGACAAAGTTTTTGTCGGATTTGAACTTCTTGTTATACGAGTATAGCTTGCTTCTTTGCAATAGAGATATGTTCTTTTTCAGAATTCTTAGCAAGAAGATACACACAATATTGATTCATACTCACGCCTTCTTTTTTTGAATCTTCTGCGAGAGTTTTGTGTAAAGTTTTTGGAAGGCGAAGCTTGAACTGACCGGAATATGAATCTGCAGTTTCAGGTTCTGCAATTTCGATTCCATCTTCGATTGCGGCAGAAATCCATGTTTTTTTTGCGTCTTCTGCATTCGCAACGACTTCGGCAACAGTTTCGCCACAAGTAATACAGCCAGGAAGTTCTGGATATGAAGCAACGAAACCTGATTCTTCTGTATCTGGAATTATTTCCAATTTGTAAGGTAATTTCATATATTCTTCAAAAGTTCTCATATCAGACCTCCTATTTCTTGTTTGCTTCTTCCGACTCAACTATTTCTTTTACCATTCTTACATAAACGACTTTTATCGGCTCATGATTCGGAATGGTAATAGGATTACAGCCAGGTTTTCTGAAAGTATAGTGACTGCTGCCGCTTTTCGGTTGTGATACGACATATCCGTAACTTTGCAGAATTTTGCTTAGTTCTGCAAACCTCATATTCTTATCAAGCGATTTTATCTTGCTTAATAGCTTTTCCCATTGTGCCATGTCTATATTATAAGTGGTGTTATATTTGGTGTCAAGATGTATTTTCAAGCGGCGCAAAGCCACGTACAACCGCTATCTCAATTCGTCTCTTAAAGTTCAATTTTATTTTTTAATCGAGCTTGACTCGATTAAAAAATATTCCTTATTGACCTTCTATTTGCAATGTTTTTACTTTTTCAAGCAGACCTTTTTTTCTGGGTCTGCTACGATTTACTGGAATACCAGTATTTATAGTCCATGGTTCCAAATCCCTGTTTACTAAAGTCATGGCACCACAGGCCGCACCTTCATTCAATGTGACGCCTGGAAAAACAAGACAACATGCTCCAAGTTGAGAATAATGTTTGAATGTAACAGTTCCACCTTTTACATTTGTAACATTTTCTGGATAGATTGGTCCGATAAGATAATCACCTGAATAATCATCGCTTGCACTTAAAATCGTACACTTCATTGCCATTCCACTATAATCTTCCATTATGATTCCATGTGAACCATAAAGTGCACAATATGCGGCAATTCTACAATAATTTCCAAGCGTTATATTCCCGCTTAAAATGCAGAAATCGTCAATTCTAACATTATTTCCTATGGAAATCTTCTGTGGAGAATAGATTGATACTTTTCTACTAATCAATACATTTTCTCCAACAGATTTGAAACCTATTTCTTTTAATTCTTCAGGACTGTAAAAACTTGTCTGTATTTTTTCCATTTTTCTCCTCGCTTTGGAGATATTTGAAATACAGACTTTTTTACAATTTTTTGCTGCTCAGTGAGCAGTCCGTATAACAACTGGTTGTACCGCACACGGCTTGACCGTGTGTCGGCTACGAACCTTTGTTATGTGATTATATTTTTAAGTCTTTTATATACTTAGAAAATGCTTTTTCAAACTTTTCCATATTATTTGCTAGATTTTCACAAATAGATTCTAGTTCTTCTTTTTCAGATTTATATCCTCCATTCTCTATAGTTTTTGTTATTTGACATGCCCTATCGTTTTCTAATTCAAGCCACTCTAATTTTTCACCGAATACATCTTCTATTTCTTGTTTGTGCTCTTTCAATTTATTGAGAATTGACAAATTTTCTTCATCGGAATCCTTTCCTCGATCAATATATAATGTTACGCGCGATTCATCCTGTGTAACCCACATTGTATATTGAATTCCCCTTTTTCCTGAACCAGCACTAACATAAGCGTATTCCGAAGGTGAAACTGCATTAAATAAATTTGTTTTACTTCTCAATTTATTTAATGTAATTGTCCAAAACTCCTTACGTAATCCATAACGTTCTTTCTTTTCTCGTTTTGTTTTACCTACAGATTCCGTGGCATCACTTGGCCCAACAATTAATGTTAACAAAGGTGCAGGATCTGAATTTCCAATTTTTACGCCTTCAATTTTTAGAAGATAAAAATTTGCAGCTGTACTTTCATTTAACCAATTTATAGCAGATACATGTTCTGGCCTAGGTTCTGATACAATCCAAATTGCAGTGGTTGCCTCCATTGATGAAAGATATGTAATTATTTTTCCTAAATGATCGTGATTTGATTTTTCCAATTGATTTTCTATTATGACTGTATTTCCCGAATTATCCTCTGCCGTTAAATCAACATAAAAATTTCCAGTTGTTTGTTCTCTTTCAACATTTGAAAGCGGTAAATTAATCACCTCGCTTAAGACATCAATATTATTTTGAAGCCATTTTGTAAAATCATTTGCTTCATGTTTCCATATATCTCGTAATGGAACTTTTTCAATTTTTCCAATCATTTTTTCTTCTCCATGCGCCCCAGTGCGGGCGTCCACATAACAATGAGTTAAACCGCAAACCGGCTTGACCGGTTTGTCGGCTTTGAACTTCTTGTTAGGCGATA
>CAMNGG010000014.1 GCA_946537975.1 uncultured Treponema sp.
CAATCGAAAGATATCCTTTTTCTAACAATGGATAAGATACATTTTGTAAATAACCGATTCTGTGAAGCCAATATTTCATTCCATTATCTCCAATAATTTATATAAAGGGCGACGTGAAGTCGCCCTTTATGTGTATTTTAATTTCTATAATAATTCCCAAACGTGTTTAAAACCTGTCGCTGAACATTTTGAGCCAGAACTAGGTCTTTTTCCTACGTATGAAGAAGGATGAGATCCACAATGGATACATTGCCATTTACTAGACGTTGTTGGTCCTTCTGGAATTCGCATCCATACATGATTATTTCCCGCCGGGCACCTTCCATTTGTTGATGGTGTATCTCCCACAAAAGAAGATGGGTGTTCCCCACATTTTCTACATTGCCATTCTGAACTATTAGCCATAAAATCCTCCTTAGATTTTATTTTTTTTGAGAATATGTCGGAAGACTTTACTTATTAACAATAAGCAGCCCAGTGGGCTGTCCGCCTAACAATGAGTTAAACCGCACAGGCCTTGAGCCTGTGTCGGCTTTGAACTTCTTGTTATGTGTTTACTTTACTCCAAACCAATTTTGAACTACATGAGTCGATAATTTGTTATCTTTTTCCCAATTATTTGTATCAAGAATAGCTTTTAAAAACCAACTATTTAATTCTCTAGCTTGTTTATAACCTTCTTCATTTATTTTATTACCATAATCAGAAGTTATGTCATCGGTATTACTTGCTATAATAAACCTGTTTGAAACCAAATCACGCACAAAGAAATCTATAATGTGATTATCTGAGTTATAGCGAACCCCTAATTTTATAGGATTTTCTAAAACATTTGTTTCCCATTCTGCAGGATTTTTATAATCTACCTTTTCTGAGTGGATTAATGAAATCTTACCTTTCCCTTCTTTAAATATATCCTCAAACAAGTTTATATATAAAACGAGGTTTATGTTATTTTGAAAATCATATATTGCATGTAATTTTTCTTTTAAAGAATTTCTATCTAATTTTCCATATTCAGCAAACAATTGTTTTGTAATTTCACTATTCATATTAAAGCTTTTCTCCCTTTTGTTTGATATCGCTTTTACAACATCATTATATTGAATTAACCCAGATTTTAAGACTTCTTCATTCTCTTTTACTGTAAGTTTACTTAGCCAACTTAGAACATCCTCTGAATAAGATAGAGAAACAAATTGGTTGTTTTTCCTTAATATATTCAGTTGTTCTTTAGTAATTGATTTTTCTGTAGGTTCAATTCCAAATTTTGTTAAATAACAAACAAAAACATTGTTTGAAACTTCATAATGCTTTTTTACATACTCTACATAATCTTTTATTTGATTTTCTTGATCTCCAGCATTTATTTTATTTTCAATAATAATAAAATCAGAATCTGTTTCTATAAAAATATCCATTCTTCTGAGTTCATCTGTTGAGTTTTCACGGAATACTTTATAAACTTCGTTACCTTCGATTCCTAAACCTTTTTCTTTTAGTATATTCAGAAACAAGGAACCATATTCTGGGTGATTATGAATTTCTGTAGGATTTACTAAAAAAGCAATAATATTACTGTGCTGATTTTCTAGATGGTGTCTATTCATTATCTCCGCAACATTCATTGTTCCAGGAGTTTTTATTCTTTGATCGTTAATTTTTGAAGATAAATTCTTCATATTGATAAAGAAATTGTTCATTTCATTTATATTCATAAATACTCCAAAGCACCCCAGTGCGGGCGTCCACATAACTAGCGTTTTAAACCGTAAAAACGGTTTTGCCGCAGGCAAAATTGGCGCAAAAGTTGCGGTCGCGCAAAGCCACGGAGAGCAACTTTTGTGACAAAGTTTTTATCGGTTTTGAAAACCTTGTTAGGTTTTGTTTCTTTTACACGAAATCCATTCATTATATTTTTTTTCAAGTAACTTAAAATCATTACAACGCTAACTTAGTTTAGATTTTCCATCATTTGTCATTTTATGATTGTAAACAATTTTTGAATTGCTTATAATTTGCTTCGTTTTCTGCCTTATAATACGAATTTCATTATTTAGCAAAGTCCTATACTGCTGATTTTGCTCAGTATTTGGATTCTTAAGAAAATATGAATCTTCCGGAACTGGAAACATATTATTCAAGTTAATGACAGCCATATCCCCGATTTTTATAAAATCTACAGTCTCAGATAATCTTTTATGTTTTTGTTTGAAAGATGAAAGTGGGGCAAAATATTTTATCCCATCTATTTCAAACAGAATTCCTATATACTTACGAGAATATGTTTGCGAATTTTTTGCATTATGAAATAAATGCTCAGAAAACTGCGAGAGAAAATCTATATATTTTTCTTCAATTTCATAAAAAAGTAATTTATCCATAAACAAAACGAGGCCGCAAGAAAACTTACGACCTCCGTATAACACTCGCGATTAAAGGCGCGATTTCCTTATAATCATAATGTAATTCTTTTCCCTTATTTTGTCAATATGTTTACAAAATCAAAGTTATGATGGAAACAAAATTTTCATCACTGGTTCATAAAAACATTCATCTATTGGCTTTCTTGAAGAAAAATGGTAAGTATTTATCATGTCTACTTGTTTTCCATCAAGGTCGTATTTCCAATGATTTGCTGTTTTGGGACATGGAGAGAGTTCATCCGAGAAAGTACCTGAAAAACAGCGGGCAAGGTATTCATTTCTAACACCACAATCAAATAGATTAGCAGTTATTATGATGTCTGGTTCAAGTAGTTTCAGTTCCTCATGAAAAAAATTGCGCTTCTCAAGTTCTGAATCCTCAAGAAATCGGTTCATCATATCAATGTTTCTTGAGGCTCCTTCATCGCTGTCGTTTGAGTATTTTGAAAGCTGCATGACCCCAAAGCCAAAGTTTCCAGTTTCTACCATTTTCTTTGCTATTTCGTCAGCATAAGGAACATCTGAATATGGTACTTTTCCTTTATGTTGAATGCCGTAAAGCATGTATAGGACTTTGCACCAAAATGGACTACCGTTTACATTTTCATTTTTGAAAAAGCTGTAGGTTGTGTCTCTGAAATCCATACCACTTATCCATCTTGTTTCACGACCAATGAAGAGTACTTTTGTTTCCTGTTCGAAGTAGCCTGGAAAAAATCCGTCGTATGCAAAATAATCTTGCGGTGGATATTCCTTCCCATCATCTTGAAAAACAATAGGACGTTTTGTAGCAATCAGTGCTTTCCAGTCATCAAAAAGAGACAATAGCTCCAATGTCTTCTTTATCTCAGTTTCGCTATACTGAATTCCGCCACATGCACTATCAAGTCTCATTCTAGCTTCAACTTCTGCTTTTTCTTCAGTTGTCATAAGATTTACTCCTATTCAATACAATTTTCAATTTATCCCTGTGACAAAACAATAACTTTTGATGTTTTGCCGTTATCATCAGTCGTAATCCCGATCATCTTTTTTGCCTGCATTGCAAGTTTCTTATCGCTTGTAGCAGCAATTTTTGTATTTCCGAAAGCAATGGTTGTATCATCGCCAGAGACAAAATTTTGTAGAAGAAATGAAAGTGCATTAGGTGTAGATTCATAAATCTGCTCTGCATTATTTTTAGAAATACTCCTCATGATGATTATTTCCTCGCCATTTCCATCTGTAACGGCCGCTTCCACGACAGCATTTGAATCTGTATACAGGATTTTCATTCCATGATGCATTTGAATACCGAACAACCAACGAAGTGCATCGTAAAAATCCCAAAGTCCGCTAGGTACTGGATATTCCGTTGTTGCAAGAACTACATTCAGTCCTTCCGAAAAATCAATATGAACATGCTCAGTAAATGTCTTGAATCCGAAAATATTAATGCTTTTTAAGGCAAAGTTGTTATTACTTTCCATAGTTTTGCTCCTCATGTAATCATTGTTATAAGGAATTATAACAATGATTACTATCATTTCGTGATAGTCAAATCTAATAATTTGAATAATCCCGAAATTTTGGCCCTTAGATTCTTTCAGCCCCTTATTTATTCATGTCTTTCACTTATTTTGTTTAAGTTTTTGTCGTAAGTTCCAATCCAGCCATTCTTATTAAAATTTACATTATTCCCTGCACAATTCTTAAAAACTCCAAGTGAAGAAACTGATTTTTCTGCAATCCTATTAAATTTTTCGTCATAAGTTGCAATCCAACCATTTTTAGTAAATACAGAAAATGTACTTGTAAAACCATTTAATTCACCAATAGATGATTCACTTTTTTCTGTACACTTTTTACCGTTTTCATCAAAAATTTGATACCAACCATTTTTTAATACAACATCTGAAATAGCCATAAAATCCTCCTAGATTTTATTTTTTTGGGAATAAATGTCGGAAGATTTACCTTACTAACAGCAAGTGGCGCAGTGCGCCATCAACCTAACTAGCGTTTTAAACCGTAAAAACGGTTTTGCCCAACGGGCAAAATTGGCGCAAAAGTTGCGG
>CAMNGG010000015.1 GCA_946537975.1 uncultured Treponema sp.
AGTAAGATTGCTTCAAATTTATAACAATACAATCTGTAACTTTTCAGGAAAAATACTTAAATTAATGATTTCAGATTCAATTCTGTATATCGACCGTCATTTTTGGAGGGGGGGCAACCAAAGATTTAAATTAATTTTTGAATTTATCCTTTAATAAGAGTAAAATCTATATAAGAGGTAATGAGTGTGAAAAAGATTTTATTTTTGGTTTTATTTGTTGGATTGTTGGTTAGTTGTGCTAGTAAGCCTGTAAGTGAAAATACAAAAGTTAACATTACCGACAACGATAATATTATTTATGTTACAGATATTAGTGGCCGTTATTGGGCAGCTGATAAAACTCTTCCTTGGCCAGGATATACTTTTACACTCGCTAGTAATCACGAAGAACTTAGTAGCTTAAAAGATATTCCAGAGTTTTGGAATCTTCCCGAAAATGTAACTTGTGACAATCCTGTAAAAAAATCGTTCATTGGTAGATTTGTAAATAATACAGATAAGGAATGTACCTTCTGGGTTGTTTATAAAATTACAAATTCAAATGAGCGTATATATAAACCTGATTACTATTTAGAAATAAACGTTCCTGCTCATTCAACCAGATATTATGTTTATGATAAGCCCGAAATGATTTATGAAGATGGCGGTGGGGTTAAAATAAGCACTGGTTATTATATGATTGGTAGCTATTGGATGAATGATTTTGATGGTGCCTGGAAAAATACAGAATTAGCAAAAAGAATTTTTAATGAAATTAGGTCTTATCATTATGAAGAATTCATTTTTAATGGGGAAGAAAACTTAGACGATAGTTCCTTTAACTTTGTTCTACCCTTTGAATATAACGAAAATGAACTTATTTCAGATTGGGTTGTAAGAGAATAATTATTACTTAGGCAAGAACACAGAAAAGGTTGTGACAGGTTGGTCTGGGGAGACAGGGACGGCAAGGGTAGCTTTTTGCGGCGATATTGATTTTACCTTTATATATCCGCCCTGTCCACTTACAATTTCTCTTGCAAGATGAAGGCCAATTCCAACTCCTTCTTCTGATTTTGTTGATGTACCTCTGTAAAAACGGCCGAAGATTTTTGGCTGGTCTTCTTCGGGGATACCTTTTCCGGTATCGGAAATATCTACACGGACAAACATATCAAAGTCAGTGACACTAATTGCAATGCTTCCCTGGTCGGTGTATTTTACGGCGTTGTCTGCAATATTAAAGATTGCTTCCTGCGTCCATTTGGAATCAATGGTGGCGGTAGCTGAAGTTTCCTTCAAAATCAACGAGAGTCCTTTTGTCATCGCGCGTTCCTGAACCTGGTCAACAACATTCTGCAGAATCGGGAAAACTTCTGTCTTTTTTCTCTCCAGCTGAATAATGCCGCTTTCGAGTCGCGAGAGCTTTACAAGGCTGTCTATTAAAAATCGCAGCTTTTCTGTCTGGGTGAGAATTGCCTTTACATTTGATTTTTGTTCTTCAGTTAGTTCAGAGCCTTCGAGCAGTTCGCCGTAAAGAACAAGATTTGCAATCGGCGTTTTTGTCTGATGTGAAATATCAGAAATTAATTCCTTGAGTTTGTCTTTTTCGTTTTTGACATTCTGTGCAGAAATAGATGCTGATGAAAGATATTCTTCGAGCTTTGCTTCCAGCCGCGAAAATCTTGATTCATCAAAACTGTTCGTCGTAAAGTTTCCCTCAATTGCCTCATTAAGCATTTTCTCTATGGAATCAAAAGTACGTCTCAGTTTAAGGCGATTATAAATTACAAGGGTAAGAGCACCGGCAAAAATTACTATAGATGCTGTAAGAATTCCTATATTCATTTTGACTCCCCGGGTTCTGTGTTTGCCTTGAACTCAGTCTCGCTTCCAGTTTCTGTTAGCCACGCATAACCAATTCCATATACAGTTTTGATTTTGTTCCCAAGTTTAAGCTTGTCGCGAAGACGTTTTACTGTAACAGAAAGTGCATTCTCATCAACATAGTCCTCGCCATCGGACCAGAGCCGGTCAATCAAAAAATCACGGCTCACTGTGTTTGGAGCATTCTGAGTCAGGTAATATAAAAGCTTTTGTTCTGTCCTGGAAAGTTCTGCCTGCTTACCATCATGTACAAAAATCCTTTTATCAAAATTAAAAGACCAGACGCCGTCTGTAAAAGTTTTGCTGGCATCAGCAGCCGTTCCTCCCTCAATCTTTCGCAGTTGGGTATTTACACGCGCCCGCAAAACCGAAAGAGAAAAGGGTTTTGTAATATAATCATCAGCGCCAGTCTCAAGGCCCTGCACAATATCGCGGTCAGTATCATTTGCGGTCAACAGAATTACAGGAGGTGTCGTCTTTTGTTTTTTGATTTCTTTAAGCAGGTCAAGCCCGCTGCCATCTGGAAGATTTATATCAAGCAGAACAAAATCAATAATTCCAAGTGCAAGCTGAGCCCGTGCGGCTTTAAGACAATCACAGGAAATAATTTTCCTGTCCTCCTGCCGCAATGCCTTGCACAAGCCTTCATTAAGAGTCAGGTCATCTTCTACAATTAAAAGCTGATTCAAAAATTACCTCCACTCTTCCAGAATCTGTAAGCCCTGGTCAATTTCTTCGCCAAGAACTTCCTGGATTTTTTCGAACTTCTTTTTGGAATGCATTTTATCCATAACTCGCAGCAATTCTTTTTTGCCGTACTTCTGGATAAAGAGTGCCATGGCCCTTATCGCATTTGTATCTTTTCCAAGCGAGTAAAAGCCTTTCTTGCAATCATAAAGCTCGCCGCATTCGTAGCAGCCGTCCAGACCTTTTTCTTTACAGCAGGCTGTGTTAGGGCAAACTCCATCTGGTGAAGAAGTTGCAAAAGAACAGGTGTTGTAAATTGTCCTGCAAGAACCACACCAGGCAGTAAGAAAACAGTGTCCGCAGGAAAGTCCGCAATATGCAATCTGATCTACGCCTTTTTTAGCGTGCTGACAAAGTTTGTTTTTAATGCGTCGCATGGCTTCCACATGCATAATCCAGTGGCGGGACAAAGGCATCTGGAGTAACCCTTTGATATTTTTGCCGCACCAGTAGTCAATCAGCCAGGCGGAACTTTCGTCGCTGCTTACACACTTACTGGCAAAGAGACGTTCCTTATCCTCGTTCGTAAAAGTCTTCTTCAAATCAGCAAACTGCATGCCCGCCAGCATTTCATTTGTAGACTCCATCACCGCCCTACAGTATTCATAAGTTGCTTTGATGTTTAGGGCTTTTGAAAACTCAAGCATCGCGTTGCCGTCAAGCTTGTTGGCGGTTGTGATAATCGGGCTGTTAGTTTTGTTTAGCAGATCGTCTCTAAAAAGAATTTGTACGTCTTTCAAAATCAGCGAATGTACCACAATATCTTCAATACGAAAAAAATGCCAGATTGACCAGGCTAGGGTAGTGTGATGCGAACCCGTTCCCACACCAAAAGGCATCTGGTAAAAAGCCACAGGAGGAAATGTTTTTACAATAGAAGTTATCTGCTCAAAAAGCTCGGCGCGCAGCTCAAGAAGCACTTTAATTCCATCAGCAAAAGTTGCTTCCTTAGAAATCAACATCTGCATCTTTTTGTTTTTATCTGACCAGTCTTTATCCATATTACTTTTTCCTATATCCAGATATTCTGAATTATGTATTTCATCTATAAAATTATTATATTATGATTAAGTAAGGTTTCTCAAGTTTATCTCTAAAGAAATAAACGCACAATCTCGCTGAAAATGCGGCAAAAC
>CAMNGG010000016.1 GCA_946537975.1 uncultured Treponema sp.
TCAGCTGGTCATCTTTAAGGAAAAAGTAATGGCAAAAAAATGGGAAGATAAAAAAGATGAATTTGATAAAATTCAACTTATTCCAGAAGCTGCCGAAGAATACAATAATTTGGATGGAAGTATACGAGTTGAAGTTGATAAAAAATTCTCCAAACTTGATAAGAATCCATTTTTGGGCTTTCCACTAGGAAACAAGGCAAATATGGATTTAACTGGATTTTATAAATTATATGCCTGCGGAAAGTCAGTCCGTATTGTTTATCGTCTTTTAACTCCAGAGAAAGTTGAAATTATAGAAGTTTGGGGAATCGGAAAGCGGGAAAATATGGAAGTCTACAAAGATGTAGATGACAGAAAGAATGGATAAAGCATAACAAAGGTTCGTAGCCGACACGCGTTCAAGCCCGCTGCAGAACAATCAATTGTTCCGAACCTTTATTTCGATGAGCCTAAAAAATGCTTTCGCATTTTTCGTAACGGCTCTTCGATTGTAGGCAGGTACAACCAATTGTTATGTGGACGCCCGCACTGGGGCTCATGATTTTATATAGAATTTTAACAAAAAAAATGCTATAAGTTTAATAATAAGACTTAATAGGGTTTCATGAATGGAAATAAGTGAAAAAAAAGATATAAGTGAATTTCTCAACAAGATAATATGTGGGAGATGTGAAGAAGTAATGAAAAGCATTCCCGATGAATCTGTTGATGTTATTGTAACATCTCCGCCATATAATTTAAAAAATTCAACTGGAAATGGTATGAAGGATGGACGTGGTGGAAAATGGTCTAATGCCGCCTTAATAAAAGGTTACGACAACTATGATGATAACATGCCATATGATAAGTATATTGCTTGGCAGAGAGACTGTTTAACAGAAATGTATCGAATTATAAAAAATGATGGAGCAATTTTCTATAATCATAAATGGCGCGTGCAAGCTGGATTATTACAAGACAGACATGAAATTATGGAAGGCTTTCCTGTTCGACAAATAATTATTTGGAAACGAAAAGGTGGTATTAATTTTAATAAAGGTTATTTTTTACCAACATATGAAGTAATCTATCTTATTGCAAAACCAGATTTTAAGCTTGCTCCAAAAGCAAACAGTTATGGAGATATTTGGGAATTTATGCAAGAACAGAAAAATGCACATCCAGCCCCTTTTCCTGTAGCTTTAATTGATAGAATAGTTTCTTCTACAACTGGACAAATTATTATGGATCCCTTTATGGGAAGTGGAACAACAGCGGTTGTTGCAGCAGGCTTAAATCGTTATTATATTGGAATTGAACTATCTCCTGCTTATTGCAAAATGGCAGAAGAACGTCTTGTAAAAAATAAAACAGATAGTGAAGTTGCAAAATTCCATCAATCTACCTTATTCGAAGATGTAATATGAGTACAGAATTAAAATTAATCAAAAAAGAAGAACTTATTAGTAGTTTTAAAGAATTCGAATCTCGTGGTTGGATTGAGAATACAACTCGTAAAACTAATGATGGTGCACATGGAAATCTTCTAGAAGACTTACTTAATATTCCTGAGAACAATCTCCCAATACCAAATGCTGCCGAATGGGAATTAAAGTGTCATAAAGTCGGAAGTTCATCTCGTGTAACTTTATTTCATACAGAACCTTCTCCACGAGCTGCAAAAATTGTTCCTCAGTTTCTTCTTCCCAAATATGGTTGGCCTCATCAAAAAGCGGGAACAAAATATCCTGAAGATGAAAAATCTTTTCGTGTTACATTAAAAGCAAATTCTTATCAAAGAGGTTTTTATTTATATATAAATGAGGAAGATAACAAGGTATGTATAGGATTTGATTCCTCAAAAGTATTGGATTCTGATGCTAGTTGGTTGAAAACAGTAAAACAAAGAGTTGGTCATCTTAATAATCTTGACGTTGTTCCTTATTGGAATCTTGATGAAATCTATGCTAAAACTAGAACAAAACTCCTTAACTGTTTTTTTGTTTTAGCAGAAGAAAAAAGAGAAAATCAAAAACAGTACTTTCATTATTTTAAGGCATACATGCTCAAGAATTTTAGCATAAAGAAGTTTAAGGACTCATTAGAAGCAGGATATATTGTATTTGAATTTGATGCACGTTCAGGTCATAATCATGGAACTAAATGCAGAATTACAGAAGAACTTGTTCCATCCCTTTATGAAGAATCAAAAATCGTATTAGATAAACCACGGCTTAGAAATAATTAAATAATCACATAACAAAGGTTACGACCTGCGGTCGTTTGCATTTAAGGAAATTATTATCTAGTGCGCTTAAGCGCACGATGCATCATAGCCGACAGCGGAACAATCAATTGTTCCGAGCCATTATTTAGGGTTTATTACAAACCCTAAAAACGGCGAAGTCAAGGCTTTAAGCGTACGCGTGCCTTGACTCGACGTATTTCGATGAGCCTAAAAAATGCTTTCGCATTTTTCTTAACGGCTCTTCGATTGTAGGCAGGGTCAAGCCGTTT
The DNA here is from genome assembly GCA_946537975.1 of uncultured Treponema sp. Taxonomy (GTDB): domain Bacteria; phylum Spirochaetota; class Spirochaetia; order Treponematales; family Treponemataceae; genus Treponema_D. The sequence continues at coordinate 2,497 of CAMNGG010000016.1, forward strand.
TGCGGTACAACCAGTTGTTATACGCACAGCCCACTGGGCTGGAAACGGGAAAAAGTATGAAAACAAAAGAAGTAATTATTGAACAACAAAAAGATTTTATACAGAAAATGAAAGATAAAACCTCCACTTTCATAAATTCAATAGATAAATCAGAAATTGAAACTATTCTTCTTTCTGGAAGCGTTTCCCGAGGTGATTATTTTCCGCAGAAAAAAGAAAACGCCGAATACAACGGCATGGTCGATTTAATCGTTATGCGTAAAAACGGCAGCAGTATTACAGCAGAAGATATTTTTGGGGCTAATCAAGAGCCGGAAATTCCTTTTCATTGTATAAAATTTGATGGTATATGGTTTGAGATTTTGTTCACTGATTTTATTGACACCGACATGTTTTCTAAGTTTGAAGAGCCGAGAAAATTTTCTGTATTGGAATCTCAGATTTTATATGACCCGAATAATTCCTATAAAAATGAACTTGAAAAAATAAATCAGTTTGTAAAAGAGGATTTAGAAAATAATCTGACTGGTTCGCTTGGGTACATTCATTATCTTATTTCAGATTACAAAAAAGACCGCTGGTATCGCCGAGATGCATTCATTCAATTACATGAGAATTTGAACACAGCAATAAGAGCAGGAATACGGGCCTTATTTTATCTGAATGGATTTTATTCTCCGGCAGAAGACAGGGCAATTTATTATTCCCACAGCTTGCAACAACTTCCAGAAAATTATGCAGAAGTAATCTCAAAAGCCTGTAATCAAATTACAGATTCAGAAGAGGATTATATCAGGCGGGAAAAAATCTTTAGGGAAAATATAGTCGGTTTTATTGAAAAATCTAAATCTTGTAAATAAATGGAGTCAGTTTGGAAAACATTTTATAGAATATCTGGATAGAAATGAAAAGCGGAATAAAAGTCCGACTAATATCCAAAGATGTATATAATTCAGATGAAAATTATATTGTAATAATGGAAATAAATTAAAATGGAATTTCCAAAAATATCAACTTAATGGTAAAAGGCAGAAAAGTATTTGATGCTTCTGGAAAATGCTTAGATTTTGGTGATGCATATCCGTCAACAACAGAATATGGTAAAAGAATGATTACTAAGCAGTTTATAAACGCTTGGTTAGAATAAAAAACGTATAACAAAGGTTCGTAGCCGACATCGGGTCAAGCCGGTTTACGGTTTAAGCAATTGTTATGCTCACACGCCACTGGCGTGGTATAGGAAATAAAAAAGTAATTATGGTAGATAAAATTCAAATGATCGGTACGGCTTTTTTGCCAATAGATAAATCCAACAAAAAAATTTTAGTTTCAAAAAGAAGTATGAATAAAAAATATTTTCCGGGCTATTGG
>CAMNGG010000017.1 GCA_946537975.1 uncultured Treponema sp.
GAAATGCAGCAGAAAGCGACCGATTCAAGCTGATTTTGAGACGCAGTTTCAAGGCAGTTTTTGTAGCAGTTTTCAAGAAGAAGCTTTTCGCGGGGCCCTACACTTGTGTAAATAATGGGGCCGACAGTGTGCAAAACATAGCGGCTTGGAAGATTAAAGGCCGGTGTGATTTTGCAAAGTCCGGTTCCTTCTTCGTGCCCCTGCTTTTGCATCAGCTCGTTACAGGCAAGCCTGAGCTGAATGCCCGCAAAGGTGTGGATGCAGTTGTCGATACAGGCATGAAGAGGAGCAAAGCAGCCAAGCAGGGCAGAGTTTGCAGCATTAACAATTGCATCAACTTTTAGCGTAGTGATGTCGCCTTGCCAGAGGTATAGCTTTGGGTTCCTTTCTGTCGGGCTTAAGTCAGCAATATCCGTAATCCCCCGCTCTTTATTAACCTGCTGCAGGTACTCATCTTGTATTCTCAAAAAGTCTTCGCTAATGGAATATGGCCCCCGAATATTCATCAAGGCTCGGAGTAAATCCCGCTGCTTTTTTTCATCATCAGGAATTACAAAGTCGCCTTCATTTCCGGGCACAAGCCCCAGCTTAAAGCCTGCACTACCCTTATATTCTTTGAGGAGTTCACTTATCAAATATAATCTGCGTTCTTTTTGTGTCATTTTTTCCTCTCTTTTATTTGGGGCGTTGCGCCAGCTTCGCTGCCGCCGGGCTTTGCGGGGTTCCGCCTTTCGGCTCCATTGCTCCACTTCGTTCCGCAACAGCCCTATCGGGCTGCCCCTACAATCCCTAACGCTTTTCAAGGATTTTTCGCATTTTACTTCACAGCTTCCTTCTTTTTGAACTATAAAGAATTTCTTTATAGTTGTCTCTTGTTTTGAACTAACAAGAAATCCTTGTGAGTTGGTTTTGAGTGCACTCCTTCGCACACTCGAGACCTCTCCTTATCCTTGAGACATTACAGACCCATGAAAAAAATTATTCCTTTATAATTGAATTTACTTTTTCTTCAAGCTCTGCAAAGTCTTTTTTTTGTCTTTCAATTCTTGCAGCATCGAATTTATCATATTCAGCATAGGCCTTTTGTTTTGCTTTTTCGGCGGTTATTGTTCCTGCATTATCCAGAATTTTTCGTCCATAGAATTTCAGAAAATCATTCAGTTTGTTTTCCCAGTCTGCCATGTGCATGGGGATATGCTGCTTTGCCTGATCTTCTGCAAAATCAAGATACATATTTACAATTCTATTAAGAGCTTCTATTTCATCTTTTGTGAGATAGTTCTTCGCATTATCTACATCACCTTTGCGGACTACAGCTCCTTTCCAGCTTGTTAACCCCATGTTGTCTTTAGTTGAATCTGCCCTGCTGTCTATAATTTCAGCAGCCGTATGAGCATGTACGCTGTAATGCATTTTATTTTGAACGGTCTTAAAAAAGAGCTTTGTCTTTTCATCATCTTTGTCATAGTCAATGCTTGTTGCATAAATTGCCTTTACTTTTTCATAAAAACGCTTTTCACTGGCACGAATGTCTTTGATGCGTTCAAGAAGTTCATCAAAATAATCATCGCCAAAAGCCTTTGGTTCTTTAAGACGTTCATCATTCAGAACAAAACCTTTTTGAGTGTATTCATGAATGAGTGAGGTCGCCCAGTTTCTGAAATGAATGCCAATTCTAGTGCGGACACGGTAACCAATAGCTAGAATCATTTCGAAAGAATAATGTTTTGTATTACGTTTTATCTGCCTTGTTCCCTCTGTTTGAACTTGTAAGTAATTCTTACAAGTTCGATTTTCTTCAAGTTCACCGTCTGTGTAAATATTTTTTATGTGCTGAGTAATATTCTGAGGCTTTGTTTGATACAATTCCGCTATGGCAGCTTGTGTCATCCAAATATTACCGTCCTGAAAGAGAACATCGACTTTTGTGTCGCCCTTTTCATTCTGGTAAATCAAAAGATTTCCAACTGGGTTAAATTCGTTTTCCATTTTACTCCCCTATTTTAGCCACTTGTCCAGAATTGCCTGCTTTTTCGCAGGACATTCTTCCATAACTTTCTTTGCATCCGCGATTTTTGATTCAAGAGCGGTGATTTGGGAAACGATTTCTTGCTGTTTTGCGAGAGGAGGAACTGTACACGAAACTTCAACAATTTTATTTACAGACAAACCAGGTTGAGCTGTCCCAGTAGAGTATTGATTTAAATTCATAAACTCAAGCTGGTAGCGCAACCAATACACATCAATATTTTCTTTTGGAGTTACCGCTACAGCGTGTTCAGTTGCATGAAATTTTCCTGTTGCCATACAAACATTGCCACATAAAGCACCCTGCCTGCCAACTAAAGGATAAACTCCATCATGTGTAAAATCTGCTACATATCCACGCAAACCGTTTCCACCAAAACATGGATACATTCCTTCCTTTTGAATCGGTGAAATATCATCTGCAGAAACAAACTTACCTGCTTTCATTTCGCAAATATCTTTGAGTTTCTTATTTATTCCTGTTTCATTAGCCATAATTTCAGTGATTTTTGCCCTGCATTCTGCAATTTCTTTTTCTGCATTCTGATATTCACCGTCAACCTGCTCGCATTCGGCGACAATGCTTTTTTGCACATCGAGAGGTGGGAGGGGGATTTTCTGCAATAGATAATCGTTTAGATTAAGATTTTTCAGTCCGCTTGAACCAGTCTGATATTGGAAAGTGTTTCCTTGCTGATAAAAATAATTCAGATAGTCGTGAAGATATTTGTATCCTAAACCATCTTTCACGATACGCAAGCGCGCTGTAAAATTTGAATATGAGTAATCTCCATTGACATTTTCAAAGAGAACAACACGACCGACCGCCTGCGATTCACTTCCACCTGATTTTTCAATAATGATGTCGCCATTTCGCAGTTTTCGATTTTCAAATTGTCGTTCTTCAACTTCAATTTCCGCGACATCTGTAAAATCCAAAATTCCTTGCATTGTAAAGTTTGTATTTCGAATTACAAATACTTTCTTGAACGGAGGCTTTTTTCCAGTCCAAAGTCCTCCTAATGTCTCAACATAATCACCTAGCTTTACCAACGGGAACTTGCTTTCGATTTTCAACTTTCCATTTTCAATTTTTCCATTCGCCTTTATCGCCTTGTCAAAACTTGTCCGGCTAAAATCAATCATATCTTTGAACGCATAGGAGTTTACATATTTCTGTAGCTTACATTCACTTCGATAAATTCCCAGAAAGGCATCTTTTACAAAGCGGGCAATGCTGTTTTCTTCATCATAAACATTGTACAAAAGACCACAAGCGTTTTGAGGCGTAGAGCTTTTTATCTTGATTCCTTCATCACCTTTGCGGTTGCTCCAACTGTAGCCCAAGAAAGTTTCCTGTTCTGCATTGTCACTTGGAGCTGTTACAACAAGTGTATGCTGCTTGTAGATAAGGGCAAAGTAATAGAGTTTTTCTTTTTCAATGGAAAGAACATAATCATAAAAAGCTTTTGAAATTTTTTCACTTTTGAGTTTTTTAAATTCTGTACTTTCTTCAAACTCTTTTACATACATTCCAAAATAGGCATGTGTCTTAAATTGCGTATAATCCTCGCATGCACGGGCACTTTTTATAAATTGGAGATAATCTTCTTTTGTTGCCTCGATTTTTTTGCAATAAGAATCAAAAATCTCTTTGTCACTTACTACATTCAAGTCATCATTTTCAAATATGGCAGTTACATTATCTTTTGCAATTTCTGCTTTCACAGGCGGTTCATTATTTTTTTGCAAATAAAGAACAACAGTATTTGTACCTGTCGCTCCAAAAGTCTTGCTTCCAAATTGAACGATGGCATGAAGTGTAAAATTTTTTAGAATCTCTTCGCGGGCTTTTATGTAGCTTGTACTTGAATTGCTCAAAATAGAACTTGGCAAAATTACGGCAGCAATTCCTTTAGGCTTTAGAAGCTGGGCAATTCGCTCCACAAAAAGAGTTTCAATTTCCTTTCCGTCTTTTGAAATATACTGCAAAAGATTCAGTTCATTATTTTTGAGTTCCAGATGATTCTTGAATGCGCTTACACTATATGGAGGATTTGCAACCAAAATATCAAACTGTCCGTTTTCAATAACAATCTTTTCATTGTGATTATCCAGACCATCGCCAAAAACGATATTTCCGTTATCAGCACCGTGCATGAACATAGAAATTTTGCTTACCCGTGCCAGACGGTAGTCTTTTTCAATTCCAAAAAGGCAATCTCGTTCCCATCCCTTCTCTGCCTTAAATCCAAGATTTGCAATTGTTTCATTTACCTCACGGAATCCTTCTGTTAGGAAATGTCCTGCTCCGCAAGCATAATCTATAATTTTTGGATAGCGGATTTCCTTCTTTTCTTCATTTTCAATAATATTTCTAAGCGGTAGACACTTCCAGATAAAGCAAGTAATTGGAATTGGAGTAAAGAACTGACCTTCGTTCTGTTTAAAACCTTTGTTCAAAAGCTGTTCAAACATGTCACCTAAAAGCTGTAATTCATTTGAATCAATAATTCTGTACTTTTGAAAAAGCTCTACCATTTCTACAAGAATTTTTCCGTTCTGGTAAAAGAGGGCTTTATTATGAACGTCCTTGAATGCAAAATCATTGTTTGTGTAAAATTTGAGTTTCGTAATTGTTTCGTTCAGTTCTGCTTCCAGCTGCTCCCGGTTCTCACCGATTGCGTTTTTCATCACGGTTTTTACATAATCATCCGCCACATAAAATACATCTTCCTTCATAAATTCCTTCATACCGAAATGATGGAGTTTTTGAAGTCTGTCCTGCATTTTTTGATAGGTATCTGTTCCTGTCTTGTACTGAAACTCTACTTCACTTTCCAACGATTTTGTTTTTTCATCATAGAGCTTTGCAATAAAGAGGGCAATCAAACGGTTAAAGGCATTTTCTTTGTCGCTCACATTATTGTGACGTAAAATTTCTTCAAACTGATTTACGATTTTATCATCACGGCTAAAGTCAACAAGACGTTTCTTCTTTAACGGAAGCACACCAATGTCATAAGCAACTGTTTCTTCATCAAAAAGAATATCACCTAAAAATTTCTGCTCGTAAGTTTCTTTCCAAACTTCATAAAGATTTTCTACTGTAGTTGCATCACGATAAAGCTTAAGTGATTTATCATCTTTAGCAAGTTCAATATAGTTGGCATCATCAGAACAATTCACAGTTGCCACCGTAGATGTAATTTTTTCATTTGCCTCATCAAAATCACTTGCATACAAAACTAGCCATTTTGTAGCCTTTGACTGCTGCCAGTAAGAAAAAAGCTGACCACCGTCATTTTTCATATTACTTAATTCTTTTTTATATTCACTGTCAGCTGTCTTACATTCGATAATGCACAGATAGCGGGAACCGTCTTTATTTTTTACACAAATATCAGCCTTGCCACTTTTTCCACCATGACCAAGAGACCAGCGAGGTTCAAGTTCAATATGCTCAGGGCGGTACCCTTTTTCTAGAAGACGGGCAACACACTCAAAGACAACAAAGTTTTCTGGATGCTCAAAATTGCTTGTTGTTCCGTCATTCACTTCAAAGCCTTTCTCAGTAGGATAAATAAGCTTTCGATTTGTAAAATCGGCTTTTAAATCGCAGTCAACACTATCAAAATGCTTTATGTATATATTGTTTTCATTTATAAACCCAAGAGATTTAAGAACTTTTTGAAAATTTTCGAGCGTAATCAAAGCAACTTCCCCAAAATAGATTTATATCAGTATAGCTTAATTTGGAAGTAATATTAAGGGGAACTCATCAACCATTCCGCAATATCCCACACCG
>CAMNGG010000018.1 GCA_946537975.1 uncultured Treponema sp.
AGTGACAACTAAAATATAACGCTATAACAAAACTTCAAAGCCGACAAACCGGTCAAGCCGGTTTGCGGTTTAAGCAATTGTTAGGCGGACACGCCACTGGCGTGCTTGTGTTACAAGAAAAATTCTTCTAAAAAAAATTGACTCTGTATCATACATGATATACATATATGATGTAAAATAAACTCAACAGGAGGAAAAGCTATGGCTTCTAAATGTAAATATTGTGGTTCCGCAAGTTATGGTAGTGGATGTATGAAAAGTCCAACTAAAAAGCATGAACACATAGACGATGAAAAGCACTGCGTTTTCTGCGGTTCGGCTTCTTATGGTACTGGTTGTATGCACAGTCCAACAAAAAAACATTATCATGGCTCTGGTGGTAATAAATGCCGTTGGTGTGGAAGTTCATCTTTAGGTTCAGGCTGTATGCATAGCCCCACAAAAAATCATGAACGATAACATATATTTCATTCCCTTAAAGGAAATTTCAAAAATAAGTAAGGGCATCTCGGTAAAATCAAAAACTTGGAAAAGTACTTCGAGGGATGAAATAGAAGAACAATACGGTGTACAGAAAAATGACATTGTTATTTCTAAGAAAATATACTCAACAGGCAAGAAAATTGCTGTTCTGATAAAAGATACGACTATTACTGTAGTTCCAAGCGGAAGTTCTTTGATTATTCGACCTGACACCACAAGACTTTTTTCGCCTTATCTTAAAGCTTTCTTGGAGTTTATTCCATCGGATAAGGTTATCAAGGAATTGAAACTCACAAGTCAGAAACATCTTTTGTCGAAAGGCAGTCTCGAAAAATTGCTTGTTCCTTTGCCATCTCTTGAAGAACAAATGCAACTTTCAAGTGAATATGAAAAAGTAAAAAATGTAGATTTGAATAATCGTTACTGTAATCCAATCATTGAACAATATGATTCCTTAAGAAAATTCTTCTGGGATTGCTATAATTAGATTTCCGCTAATTTTGCCATTTCACGGATTTTATCTTTCCATCGCTGAACAAAATCTTTCGGCTCAACAGGTTTTGCATCCGCACCACAAGATAAAATCCATTCAAGAATTTTGTCATCTTGGCTAGATGTAAAAATGAGTGTTGTTTTATCATCACTTTCTTCTATTGTTTGGTCGTCCGCCCATGTATTTTCTTTTATCCAAATCTGCGTATTTCCGTAAAAGTCAATTTTGTATTTTACAGGCTCTTTGAAAGTGTACGCCCCGAATTTGCTGAATCCGTGTTTTAGTAAAAATTCATAGTCGGTTGGCAAATCAAATTTCTGCATATTAACATGACGGATTTCTTCCATTCGTCTGAGGACAAAAAGGCGCTCATCCTGTTTTTCCTCATCATAGCCGTAAAGATAGCAAGTGCCGTTGTCGAGCAAAAGCTGGTAAGGATGCACAACACGATTTTTTCTTTCTTCCCCATGCCAGCGACCTTTGTAATAAAACTGAATTTTAAGATTCTGAATCATATAATCAAAAATCTTTGAAAACTTTGGTTGGTCGTCTTTGTTGTACTCTGGTTTCGGAGGAACTGCAATTCGGGAAAAATCTTCGATAGGCATTTCTGCAAGTTCTTCGATTTTTTCAATTACGCTCTTGTATAATGGCGTATTCTGATACTGATTCAAAAGCGATTTCAAAATTCCAAGAGAACCATAATTCATCATAGAATCTGTTTTGATATTTTTAGCTTTTTTCCAATTTTTATTCATTCGGAATGTGAGTTTGTGCTTGTCAAAAGTAATAAGCTGCTCGCCCTCATCACCGATTTTAGAAAGCTCACGACCAAGAGTAGCTGGGCTTCCAAGATTTGCTTTTTGCAGTGTGGTTTTGTTTATAATTTCACCTTTGGCTTCGGCTTTTTGGATAAGGCGGATTATTTTGTTTATGCGGTCATTGCGTTCTCTGCTGATTAATTCATCGTAATACATGAGCTTAGTCTGAATTATTTTTTACAAAAAATCAACTCCATATCATTGATGATATGGAGTTTTATGTTATACTTATTCATAAGGAGCTGCACATATGAGCAAATGGAGTGAAGAATTACAGGAAAAAACAAGGACAGAACTTTTTCCAAGTGCTGTGGTAAAAAATGAAAATCATGATTATGGCATTGTTACCGAAATAGAACCGAAAGTAATAATCAAAGGCATTATGGACGGCGGATTTATACCAATGCCAAGCGAAGAAACAATTGCAACTTTTGATTCTGTAATGAAAATGGTAGATGCTGGCTGGGTGATGGATTAGAGCCTTGAAAGGTAAAAAATGAAAGAATTTGACCTTCAAAATTTTATTGCCCAAGCTCACAAAGACCTTTTTCTTATTGAAGAAAGAGATGGCGAAGTTATTTATAGCTCAAAAGACACTTTTAAGAAGGGAAAATATTATTTTCTTGGCTTGAATCCTGGTGGCGAAGGTTTTGTCACTATAAAAGAGCATTTGAATCAATTTTTATCAAGAACAGATAATTCATTTTTTGATGATTCCTGGAATAATTGTGAGAAAGGTAAAGCTCCTTTGCAATTGCGTGTTCAATATCTTTTTGAAAAAATATTGAATTATGATTTACGGGATGTTTTTGCAACTAATCTGATTTTTGAAACAACAAAATCGGCTGATACACTGAATTTTGGACTTGCAGGACTATGCTGGAGCGTTCATGAATCTGCTTTGAGTGTTGTTCAGCCTGAAGTTATTATAACTTGTGGAAACGACCAAGATAAATCTGCATTTTCTTTTATTGCAGACTTATATTCTGGAAAAATTGAACAACTATATTTGTCAGGAACTTTTACAATAAAATATACGAAAATAATTATTCAAAATCGTCCTACATTGATAATTGGACTTCCTCATTTGAGCAGATTTGAAATCAGAGAAAATGAGGATTTCAAGCAAAAACTTTTAAATATTTTGGACGAAAACCATGGAAAGTTAGTTGATTTTTGAAAAAAAACACGAAAAAAAAGCCAAAAATGTGCTATAATGAAATTCGGAGGTAACAAAGATGTACGCAACGACAGGAACAATTCAAGGAAACACCGTTCTCACAGATGATTATTCTCTTGAACGCTACAACGGAAGAAAAGTTATAATCACCGTTTTGGAAGAAGAAAAGCAATACAACACTGTTTCTGATGAAAAACTTTTTGCGCTTTCCGACTCTCTTATAAGTCAGAACTTGGAAGCTTATAAGGAACTTGCAAAATGATTTTCTTTGAATACGGTCAGGTTGTAAAGCTTCATAGTTCCCTCATTGCAAAAACAGGCGGAATGGACGGTGTCCGAGATGAAAATCTTTTGGATTCTGCACTAAAAGCGCCGTTTCAAACTTTCGGCGGAAAAGACCTTTATCCCGATATTTTAGACAAGGCTGCCCAGTTGTGTTATTCCCTCATTGAAAATCATCCTTTCGCGGACGGAAACAAAAGAATTGGAGTTCATTTAACTCTGTTGTTTCTAAAATTGAATAATGTAGACTTAGCATATTCTCAACAAGATTTGATAGATTTTGGTTTGGCTGTTGCCTCTGGAAAAATATCTAAAGATGATATAAAGAAATGGTTTGTTAACCATATGAAATAATCGCCTAACAAGAAGTTCAAAGCCGACACGCGGTCGAGCCGCGTGCGGTTTAACTCATTGTTATATGGACGGCTCACTGAGCCGCAGGAGTGAAAAAATGTTTTTATCTCAATTAAAATACAATCAAAAGAAGTATTTTTTAAGCTTGGCAAATCATCTTCTCAATATTGACGAAGAATTTGATGAATTTGAATCTGACTATTTAAGAGCCATTTGTGCAGAAATGTCACTAAGTAATGATGATATTGAACCTTTCAATCTTGATATAGTAACTCAAATATATTCAGAACAAGAATCAAAAAAAATCTTGCTAACTGAAGCAATGGCTCTAGCTCTTTGCAACGAGGAGTACGACGAATCTGAAAAAGAATTTATAGAAGAACTTGCAAAAAAGCTTGATTTAATATCTGATCTTTCAGAAATTAAAAATATGGTTGAAGCTCATTTTAAAAATCAAAAAAATCTTATTTCTTATATTTTTTCCGAGGAGTAAATTATGGGCTTTTTGAGAAAATTAGGAAATTTTTGTACATTTGGTGCAATTGATAGACATGATGCAAAAAAAATAAAAAATCAAGCAGATGAAGATTTAGCCAACGCTAAAGAAGAACTTGAAGATAAAAGAAACAAAACTGAAAAATCAATTGAAAAATTGGGGAATGCAAAATTTTCAGCATACTCAGGTTCATTGGAAAAGTTTTATAATTGTTACACTCAAATTTCAAAAGCTGATAGAAAGCCTTTTAAAAGACCTACAGATACAGTTTCTTACAAAGATGTAAAACACTCTCTTATTACAATTTCAAAAACACAAGTTTCGCTTAAAAAAGTTGCACTACAATCCGCTGGAGCTGTATCAACAGGAGCATTAGTTGCAGGTGGTACATATTTTGCTGTAAAAGGTCTTGTTTTCGGAAAACTTGCTGGAGTAGCAGCAAAGAATGCAACTTTAGCATGGCTCGGAGGCGGTTCACTTGCTTCTGGTGGAGCCGGAATGGCAGGAGGTATGGTTGTTTTAGGTGGTATAGCACTAGCTCCCGTCGCTTTGTTTTCAATGTATATGGGGTATAGTTCTGGAAAACGTAAATTGAACGAAGCTATGAATTATGCTGATGAAGTAGAAGTTTTTGTACAAAAAGTAAAAACTCTCATATGTGAATTAAATCAAATAGATAGAGCAGCTAAATTATTTACAAAAACTATCATTTCAATGGATGCTGTATTGGAAGTACAAAATGATAAACTTGTGCAAGTCATAAATAGACTGCAAGGAAGAACCTTTTTCCAAAAAGCTATTCGTGATCCAATAAAGAAATTTTTCCATAAAGATATTTTCGAGCCAGAAGAATTACGTGTCATAACAGATTCTATAAACTGTGCTGTTCTTTTAAGCAGTTTAATTGAAAAACCCCTTATGAATGATAATGGTGCATTTATAAGTAATTCAATTGAATTTATTGAATCAGCAAATAAAAAGGCTGACACATATAAAAAATTACTAAAAGCCTAATATTAAGGAAATCATATGTCGGAAGAAAAAAAACAAAGAAAAGATTTTGAAAAAGAAATCGAAGTTGCTATTAGTAAGGAACTAGAGAAATATGCAGAGGCTAATGCTGATTTTCTACAAATGCATTCAGATTTAAAGAATCTAAATCCAAATCGTGGCGGAAACAAAGGACATGGTGGTTTCGTTTTTGAACGAGTTGAAAAAGCAAAGCGAAATGCAGAAAGTCATATAAAAGGTGGAACAAAAGTTGTAGAATTAACAGATACCTTGGCTGAAAAAGGCAATCCAAATTTTAGTGTAAATGACACAAATTCGGATTTAGTCTCTTTGAACAAAGATGGCAGTGTAGTTTCGGGGTCTGGAGAACAATTAAAAGCCTACGGTAAACAAACAACCAAAAGTGCTGTTCGAGATGTTATGAATGGAAAAGAAGGTAACATTAATCGCTATGATACTATAACAGTTCCAAAAGATAGATATGATGCAACTCTTCAAGAAATAGACAATTATATAGAAAAAGCAAGAAATGAAGGTAATGAAAAAGGTGTAGAAGAATTAAAAAAATTGAAGAAAAAAATAAAAAAAGGAACGGCTGATACAAAAGATATTGTTTTTGCTGATAAACATAAAAATATTTATACTGCAAAAGAAATTGCAAAAACAGCAAATAAAGCCGGATTGCAAGCTGCGGGAACAAGTGCTGCTATTCAAGGAGGAATTAGTTCTGTATTAAACATAAAAGCTATTGCCGATGGTGAAAAAACAGCAAATGAGGCTATTAAGGATATTACTGTTGAAACAGCAAAAACAGCTGGTGAAAGTTATTTAACTGCTGCAGGAGCAAGTGCGTTAGGCGGTGCCCTAAAACAATCTTCCGCACAAATTATAAAAAATCTTGGAAAAGGCTCTGGACCGATGGTTATTGTGAGTTCTAGCAAAATTTTAGCAAAGAATACAATCGATTTGGTAAAAGGAAAAATATCTGTAGAAAAGTATATAAAAAATATTGGAAAAGAAGGAGCTTCTTTAGGAAGTTCTGTCGTTGGGTCAAATCTTGGAGCTATTGCAGGAACACTTATTCTTCCAGGAATTGGTACAGCAATAGGAACCTTTGTAGGTTCTGTACTTGGTTCAATTATGTCTAACATAACATACGGACAGCTAGTACAAACAATGGAATTAAACCGCTTATCTGATGAACAAAGAAAAAGGATAGAAGAGTATTGTAAGACACTTATTGAGGAAGAATTATATTACAGAGAAAGAATGAACACAGCCTTGACAAATTATTTAAATACAAAAGAGAGTAATTTAACAAAAGTATTTAATGAATTGTCATTTGCTTTGCAAAATAATGAAAGCCTTACCCCCGCATTACAAAGCTTTTCCAATACTTTAGATTTAGGTATAAAAATCTATGATGAAAATGAAGTTGCTGATATCGTATTAAATCAAAAAGCTATTAGCATATAACAAGAAGTTCAAAGCCGACAACGCAGTCAAGCTGCGTTGCGGTTTAACTCATTGTTACACGGACACCCGCACTGGGGTGCTTAGGTTAAAGGGAATGAGAAGAATTATAATAGTTTCAATAATATTATGCCTTGTATTTTCAAGCTGTAAAAAAGCAAATAATAATCCTACTTATAATTATGTATTGTATTCAC
>CAMNGG010000019.1 GCA_946537975.1 uncultured Treponema sp.
CTGATAATCATTATGAAGCTTTAAGAAAATAAGCGGTGCAAAGTTTGCAGCAATTGCCTGTGTGATAAAGCCTAAGTAGCAGGCACGTAGAGTTTTTTTGTAGTTTGGTTTTGAAGTTGTTGTCATAAGATTCAACATAACATGAAGGAAAAATCTTTTCTATTACGTTGTTGTATCACCTTCCGTATTGCACTCCCATAATTAAAAAAAAAGCCTGCAGTCAGCCTTTACTAACTACAGGCACTTCTTTTTATCTTAAAATAAAATCAGTAATACAATCATACCAGTGAACATAAGTCTCTCCATTTACAGAGAGCCGTTCATTTTCAGGAAGCTGTTCTGTCCATATTTTTTTGTAACGGTCCAGATGCCAGTCATTACTGTTGAATCTTCTCCATAAAATTGTGTTGCCGTTTTTATCCAGATAATGTTCAGATAAAAGTTTCTGATTATAAGAACCAATGTCCACCACGCAGACTGTATCATATTTTTTGCCGCCAATGGTAACCTCGTATCTTCCAACAATATCCATTACAGGGGTTTGATTCTGGCAAGTAACTTTATCATCCTCTTTTTTTATGAGACCTTTCGGTGATAGCTGAGTTTCATGACCACAGTTGTCTTCACCATAACCCCAGTTTTCTACAAACTCTTCTCCATCCAAAAAAGTTACATAGTGCTTTACACCATCAGCCATATAGCTTGTTGCAAGATAGCGGCAATGTGTGTCTGTAAGCTGGGCAATAAATCCCCGAACACTTTTTTCTTCCGGCTTTGAAAACTGATATTCTTCAGCAGTAATTTCAACACCTTCAATTCCATGAACTGTGGCCCTGCCAATAACCTTCATGTCGTAAACATAATCACATTTTCTGGATGGCAAATCATAAATTCCCCAGCTGATTTTTTCATTTAGCTTTGGGATCAAATGCCAGCCCATCAATTCTTCCCATTTTAGAGAGAAAGGTTTTTTATCTGATTTTTCAATTTTATATTCTGGAAGATATTCCGGTAAACTATTATTTTTCATATTAATACGTCTCCTTAAACTTTTTCTTAGCAGTATGGAGCCTGCTTTTTACAGTTCCAAGTGGGATTCCAAGTTTTTCTGCAATCTCTTCTTGTGTCATTTCTTTCCAAAAATAAAGATACAGAATCTGCTTTTCTTTTCCGCCAAGTTTTTTTAAAGTTTCCTGCACCGATTGAATTTCTGTAAAGCCCTGCCTGCCTGGCATAAGTTTTGTTTCCAACAATTCTTCTACAGGAAGCTCAAGAACTTTTGCTTTTTCACGAAAATAATCGTTGCATTTATTTCTCGCAATACTGATTATCCAGGCTTTGAACAATTCCTTATTTTTTAATTGATTAAACTTTTGCATTGCAGTGATATAAACATTCTGCAGAATATCGTCCGCATCTTCTTCCACGCAAATTTTAAATCGAACAAAGCGTTCTATTGAAATCCGTTCCCGAGAAATCAGTTCTTCAAATTCACTCACATTTTTTTCCTCCGTCTTAGAAGTAACCGGTTCATTAATATAGACGGAGTTCAAATCAAAAAGGTTCATTTTTGTAACTCTATTACATGATTTATTATAACAGATAGTTAGACACAAAACACTGAATTAATCTTGGCTTTATGATAAAATAAAACATCAACTGGAAATAACTATGGCAAGTATTCTGATAAAAGACACAACCCGCGAACAGCGTGAGCAGATTGTCCGCGAATCACTCGGCGATGAATACGATGTTGGCTGCGGAATGAATTAGTAAAGGTCGCTAATATGGAAATCAGCAAAAAAGATATGAAAATCCTGCTCAAATCTCAGCAGGGAGAACTGGATGCCGTTCTCATGTACAATGCTCTGGCCCAAGATGGATTTTGTATCCCGCAATCGCACAAGACGAATATGCAGCCGTAAAAACCTATGCACCGGTAGCCGAAAAGTTCTCCGAAGTTGAAAACGTAAAGAATGATGAAAAGCGTCACGGAGATACGGTGAAAGGATTATTGAACAAATAGTAGTATATAATGATCTGAATTAATTATTTTGGATAAAAGAATACATTTTATCTACATTGCCATCCAATTCAAAATCGCAGGCTTTGCAGAGATAATCATTTGTTTCTAAGAAAAGATTTGTACCAGTATCATTTAAAAGGCTATAAAACTCTGTTGCAGATAATTTAGCAAAAGCCTTATCTTGTGGTAGATTGAATTTTTCCATTATATGGCGAGTGAGAGCTATTGTACTATTTCCTTTTGCTGTTTCAATCTGACTTTCTGGCATAAACTATAATTCCTTTAAGGTAAGAATTAATTTATCTGCAACCTCTTGTTTTCCAATGTAATATTGTATTCCAAGATTTTCTACTTCAAGATTTTTGAGAAGCAATTCCTTGGCATCATACGAACCAACTTTGCCGTAAACACCATCTTTATAATACTTTAGGCATAAGGTTGTATTATCATCGGCTGTTGGACCAATTACTAAATCATAATCATGAGGGACTGTTTCGCAGTCTCTACATTTCAATACAAAATCAAGCCATTCCAATGGCCTGAGATTTTTCTAATGCCATGTAGAAGCCTTTTCCAAAATCTTTATTACTTTTTCCCTTTGTCACATCAACAGAAGAAAAAAAATCTATCGTTCCATGATAAAGAGTATCACTGATTTGCGGCAATATATTCATCTATTTCCCTTGCCATTTCCGGCTTTGTCATGCTATCAAAAACATCGGGACAATCAGCAATATAACTTAAGATTCCGTATTTCTCATCAAGCTGCAAAAATTGCAAAGAGGTTATATTATGCTCGCGTTTATACTCTTCAGACGCAAGATACATGAGAAAAATCGAATTATTTAATCTCAAATCTGACATATAAAAACCTCCTTCAAAAACTAAGTTATTATAACACAACTGATTTTAATTCGCAATTTACGATTGTATTTTACACTTATTGTTTCTACAAGATTTATGATTCGTATTTTTATCCTTTCCAGCTTCAGAAAAACATTCGCGAACATATTCATTAAACTCATTCACCATGATTTTTCCCTTTTCTGCATTATATCAAAGATTGTTCAACAGAACACTGATTTAATCCTTATTTCGTGATAAAATACATCTCATGGCAAGTATTCTGATAAAAGACACAACCCGCGAACAGCGTGAACAGATTATCCGCGAATCACTGGGCGACGATTATGATGTAGGCTGTGGATATGAATCTACAGGAATCAATTATCAGCTCTACATAGACGGGGTCAAAGAACTCCGCGAACTCAATATGGAAGCCAACTGCAGCTTTGAAGTAGCACATCCGGAAGAAAGAAAATCCGGCTGTAGTATGATTTAAGGAAAGGACATATAAATGTTCCACTTTTGAATCTGACGAAGCCCTCAAAGGCTATTCAAAACACCCTGAGCACGTAGCCGTTGCAGACAGCAAGGTTCGTCCATTCACAGCAAGCCGTGCCTGCCTGGATTTTGAAATATAAACATAAGGATATTTTTCCAAAATCTCCTTGTGACAACGAATACGATCTTGTATATCGAGCAGCTAAACATAATAAGTTCAGTCTCCAGGCAGGAACAGCCGCATAACAGAGGGCTGAATATAAAATCAGCAGAGATAGAAAACTGTATACTTCTTCATTTTCATATTCAGCCCTCCTATCAGCAAAGTTATTCCTTGCCCAGAACCATTGTGTAATTCATGAGATACTGGATTAAATCATCAACAACCTTGTCATCCTCTAAACATGTAATTCAGAATATTCAGTTAATTAAAGGCAGCAATTTATAATTTCTTAAAAGCTCCACACACAATCAGCTGCGGAATAACAACCATTATTGAAAAACCACCCAATTTTCTTGCAATTTCAACAAGAGCCCCAATAACTGAATATTGTCCAATAAATAAAGCAATCAATACTCCTACTGCAAAAAAACAGAAGTGAATAAAAACTGTGAACCTCGCTGTTTTATATAAAATCTTAGAACTCTCTTTCAACAGCTTAATACTATTTTCACATTCTTCTGTAACTGTCACCGTACCAATTGTCTTTAATTCATTCTTTGAAATATAAAGCAATGAGAAAAGAAGAAGAGATATAACCGTATAACCCACAATAGAATTTCCATCACACAAAATGCTTCCCATTATTGTTGTAACGCCATACATATTCTTTCCTAACAGAATTAAATCACTGCGTAAAAGTGCAACCATTAAACCTGCTGATGATAATCCAAAATAAGTACATAGCTTACTGAAAACACTGATATTATTCTCATTCGCAAGAAAGAAAATCAAAATGCTAAACAGTAATACAAATATTTCAGTTCCAAGAAGAATACTTTCTGGTAAAACTATTAACGCTGCTAAAATCAGCAATATACTAACAGTCAAAAAGTTTGATAATAAATCTTTCATTTCTATTCTCTCTCCTTGATTCTATTTCCTATTACATTTGACATATCTGAATAAACAGGTGGTATTTGGCCTTCAACACCAGCAGGTCCTTCTGGATTATAGGCAGTTCCTTTAAAATCCTTTGGATTTACCTGATCTGAAGTGACATAATCATCGTAAGGAGTTTCCGGATTATCTTCTCGTATTGTAATTGGACTATAAGTTCCGTCTGTCCGACTTAGTTCTTCTTTATTTACAGGTACATAAGATATTTCGTCAATTGAAGTTTTATCAACATCAATTGTATTTTGAACTCTGTTTATTTTGGCAATAGTAATTACCTGTAACAAACATACCACAGCAAATACAAATCCTTGTACTATATTTCTTTTAATCATTCCACTCCTCCTCTGGAAGTATCATCAGTAATTTCCTCTTGCATATAATCTTGCTAACGATATTCGTAAAATTCTCTATCGCGATGCTTAAACTGCTCAGCTTCGAAAACATATGATTTAAGATGAGTTAGATGATAAAATCCACAATCCTTACAGAAATATTTTCTCATGGGTTTGTACTTCTGCCCTACACCCCTGCTGTGATAATTATGCTTCTTACAATCATTCACAATTGAACCAGCCTCTCTTTCTGTATAACAGATTTTGTGCTCCTGGAAACAAATAATGTCATTCTGATTCTGGTCTTTCATATCAATCCTCCTGATACTATAACTAGTACCAGAAGGATGAGGAGTTGATATTTTTATGAAAATACTTATACATTTTTTTTTATTCACCAAAATCTGCTTCCAGAACTTTTATTGCATTGGAATCAATCGAAATCATCGTTAATTTTTAGGATTTTGATTCGACAATCTTCTCCTTGCGTATATTTTTCAAGTACATACAAATAATTTGGAATTGATTTGTTCGCTTCATCAATAGTGAACAGTAGGCGCGAAGTGAGTGGTCTGTATCTCTTTTTGTTGTTGTAAGAATTCGTGAACTGCTCGTCTGCCTGACAGAATTTCTCCATATCTCTGAACATAGATTTCAGTTTATTCATCTGTTCATTTTCCTTTGTTGGAGCAACAAGTTTTAGAACATCATCATCAACGGATGTATTTCTTACACGGTACAAGGCAATCAAAAGCTCAATGGAACGCAGAAACAACCTTCGTTTAAGCCAGACTTGAATTGAAAAATAACTGTCATTATCAAATCGCTCAGGATTTTTTATAGCAGGATTGATTTTTGTTTTGTAAAATTTCAAAAAATCATCTATCGCCTGTACAACCGCTGGAAGAATTTTTGCAATATTCAAAGCA
>CAMNGG010000020.1 GCA_946537975.1 uncultured Treponema sp.
TTTTTAGTTATGAAAAAAGTAATAAATTTCTCATAAGACAAGTCACAAATTCATATGATATTTATTTAGTAAATAATACATATATAATTTCT
The DNA here is from genome assembly GCA_946537975.1 of uncultured Treponema sp. GTDB lineage: Bacteria > Spirochaetota > Spirochaetia > Treponematales > Treponemataceae > Treponema_D. The sequence continues at coordinate 93 of CAMNGG010000020.1, forward strand.
GATTTCCAAGGAAGTGGCGGTTTTATACTCGGAGGCTTAATAGCTGCTGATAAGATTCCTGATATTAATAAACTAAATAATGAAGAAATAAAAAAAGTAATTGATAATAATTTAGATTATATATTTCCTTCTAACAGTTATCCTGATAATAGTTTATATATTGGAAATTTCGATTTCGATAAAAACATAGAAATATTTACATTCGGATTCCTTGATACAAGTTTTATGCATCCAATAGAAATAGGTAAAAATGGAGAAATAAGAAAAGAAAATATTTTTACTTATGCTTTAATATATTTTCTTGCTTCTTTCTGGATGTTTCCAAATTTTATCATTTGTATAATATTTCTTTTTTATTATTTAATTGTATGTATAATATATGTAATAGTATTTTTGTCCAAAAGAAAAAAGGCAAATAAAATTATTACGAATATGTGAATATAAAACAGTCTAACAAAGGTTCGTAGCCGACAGCGGGTCAAGCCCGCTGCGGTACAACCAGTTGTTATGTGGACGCCCGCACTGGGGCGCTTGATTTTAGGAATTTAATATTTTTTATATTTCTAAAGCTTAAAAAAAACAGAGGTGAAAATATGAGAATAAATAGAAAATTACTTATTATTCTATGTCCTTTATTATGTACAGTTTTGTATTCACAAAATCTTGGAGAAAGGGTTTATAAAGAAGTAAGCTGTAATGGTGAAACATTTTCAAAATGGTTAATGTACGGTGCAATTTTTGAATATAATTCCGAAGGTAAGGAAATACATTCTATATCCATAAAACCAAATATTGAATTATGGCATAAATATGATTCAAAAGGTAATGAAATCTATCAAAAACATTATTCAAAAGATTTAGGATTTATTGTGGAAGAATGGTATGAATATGATTCAAAAGGTAACCGATTAAATCTAATATCAAGTTTAAATCAAAACGAATGGTATGAATATAATTCTGATGGAAAAATGATTCATTATAAAAAATCTGATGGAAAAGAAGAATGGTATGATTATAATGAAAAAGGACAAAAAATTAGAAAAAGATGTTCTTCAGGCGATGAAGAATATGAATATGATTTGAATGGGAATATAACCCATATTATACAATATTATTCTAAACAATTATATCCTAATTCAAATGAAATTTATCAAGAAACAAAAAATATATATGATTCAAAAGGAAATCTTATTTACTCAATTATTACTTTTCCTTATTCGTCAGATAAATATGAATCTTGGTATGAATATGATGATAAAGGAAATAGAATTCATAATAAAACCCCTTTTGGAGAACAATGGTATGAATATGATGACCATGGAAATATGAAATATTATAAATATGATGGAATTCTTGAAAATTGGTATGAATATGATTTTTATTCAAATGGAAATAAGAAGACAATGAAAGTTTTTCAAAAATCAGAAAACTAATTATTTAATAATATAATCACATAACAAAGGTTCGTAGCCGACAGGCAGTCAAGCTGCCTGCGGTACAACCAGTTGTTATGTGGACGCCCGCACTGGGGCGCTTGGAGGAAAAATGAAAAAATTGAAAGTATTATTATTTTTAAGTTTACTAGGCATATTTAATCTTTATGGAAAAGATTATCAAAAAGAAGCAACTGAATTGTTACAAAATGGAAACTTCGATCAATGTATTACACTCTTAAAAGAATGGGAAAAAGCTGAACCTAAAAATCTTGAAATCAATATTTATTATTTTAATTACTACATGCATAGAAATGCACAACATTTTCCTACCATGGGACAAATGAAAGACGGTAGATACGGAGTATACGATAGAGTTGAATATGATTTAGATGATGTAAAAACAGCAGTTTCTTATTTCGATAAAATAATTAAAAAACAGCCAAACAGGCTTGATGTGAGATCCAGCAAATGTACTGCATATATTTATTCAGAACAGTATGATTTGGCTTGCGATACTTTAATTGAAATTATTGAATATTCAAAGAAAAATAAAAATGCATGGACCTGGACAGAAAATAAATCTCCAAAAGAAAATGGTTTATTAAAAGAAGGTGAAGACCTTTTATTTTCTGTAATAAATGAATGTTTCACTGGCATATATTTTCCTTTTGAAAGTAATAAAGAATTTATAAAAAAGATAATAGAAGAAGAAACACAATTATATCCGGATAATACCTGGGGATTAAATCATGCTGCAAGATATTATCGCGAAATTGGAAATCACAAAAAGAGTATAGAAATTCTCAAACATGCAGTTGAACTAGATCCGAATGATTATGTTTTAGTAGGAAATTTAGGATATGCATATGAATTAGATGAAGATTATCTAAACGCAAAAAAATGGTATGAGTTTATGCTTACAATGGATAATCCAGATGCCGTTGAATATGGAAAACAAGGTTTGGAATATATAAAAGGAAAATATTAACACATAACAAAGGTTCGTAGCCGACAGGCAGTCAAGCTGCCTGCGGTACAACCAGTTGTTAGGCGGACGGCTCACTGAGCCGCTTATTGTTAATAAGTAAAGTCCTCCAACAAATTTTCTCAAAAAAAAT
>CAMNGG010000021.1 GCA_946537975.1 uncultured Treponema sp.
CGCCTGATAAGTTAATTTATCATTTTTTTGATTTGTCTTATTCATATGTAGAGATTTTATCATATATCCGATAATATTAATATATGACAGCAACGGAAAAATATCTGGCAATGAATAACGAGTTCTGCAAACTGCGTGATGCAATTTATGAGTCAAATGTTGTTGAGGCTGAAGAGGATCCTCAGATACAGAAAACTGTAGAAGCAGCTTTAGGAATTTTATGTCAGTATCTGGATTATTACAAAGATTTAAATAAAGTAAAAAGCCGCGAAAAAAAATAAAGATATTCGCATAAGAAAAATGGATAATCAGCAGATAAGAGAAATTTTAGAAAATCTCATGAAAGAAAGAAAAGAACATCCTATAGCAAATGTTGTATCCCAGGATACAGTTGATCAGCTGATTGAAGCCTATTATAAAAATCAAAACGAAAAAGACAATAAATCCTAAAAAACACTCAAATCTCTTCTTATATACATAAGCAGTAAAAAACACTATAATATTAGTCTCTTAATCTGCATTTATCCCACGGCCTGTGTGTACGTGCGGTAAAAATATATTGATATACTGTCATGCTGAACTTAGGGAGCGACGGCTGCAAGCCGATAAAATGCTCCAGTGGAGCATTTTAAGCGAGTCTCCGAGCAGCTATGCTGCGAAGGGGCAAGCATCTCCTTTAGATTCATCCCGAAACTGAGTTCGGGATGACGGATGCATTCGGGATGACAGGGAAGAAGGAAATCTAATGGATTTTACAGAATTTGGTCTTGATGAAAGACTTTTGAAGGGAATTGAAGCCGCCGGTTATGTTACATGTACACCGGTTCAGGAACAGGTTATTAAGGCTTCAAAGGCAGCTGAGGGCAATAAGGGCCCTGATTTGTATGTTCAGTCTCAGACTGGAACTGGAAAAACTTGTGCGTATCTCGTAGCAGTAATTGGCGAGATGATTAAGGCTGAAAATGCAGGTAAAAAGTGTTTGATTCTTGCTCCTACCCGTGAGCTTGCAGTTCAGATTGAAGAGGAAGCAAAGGTTCTTGTTGGTACAAGCGGACTTAAGGCTTTCTCTGTTTATGGTGGTGTTGGTTACGAAAAGCAGATTGCGGCTTTGAAGAAGGGCGTAGACATTGTTATTGGAACTCCTGGCCGTGTAATTGACTTGAATGAAGGCGGAAACCTGGATCTCAGCAATGCTCACTTCTGTGTAATTGATGAAGCTGACCGCATGTTTGATATGGGCTTTTACGATGACCTTCGCAAGATTTTGAAGAAGCTGCCTGAAGCAGAAACAAGACAGACCATGCTTTTCTCAGCAACTCTCAATACTTATGTAAAGAATCTTGCCTGGGAATACACCCGTGATCCAATCGAAATTACAATCGAAGCAGAAAACATTACTGTAAGCGAGATTCAGCAGGAGCTTCTCCACGTTTCTTCTGATGAAAAAATGAAGCTTCTTGTTGGTATCTTAAAGCACGAAAATCCGGAATCAGCAATCATCTTCTGTAATACAAAACGTTCCTGCGAAGTTATTGCGAAGCGTCTTGTTATTAACGAGATTGGTGCAGAGTTTATGATTGGTGATTTGCCTCAGAGCAAGCGTCTTGCAATTTTGAAGAAGTTCAAGGCCGGCGAAATCAAAATCCTTGTTGCAACTGATGTTGCTGCCCGTGGTATTGATGTTGATGACCTTGCAATGGTAATTAACTATGATCTTCCGGTTGAAGCTGAAAACTATGTTCACCGCATTGGCCGTACAGCCCGTGCCGGAAAATCCGGAAAAGCATACACCTTCTGTTCTGAACAGGACGTTTATAACCTTCCTGCAATTGAGCGCTATATCGAAATGCAGATTCCAGCTACTGTAGCTTACCCTGAGCAGATGGAAGAAGATAAGTCAGCCGGAATGTACATTAAGACAGAAAACTGGCGTGGTGACGATGATTATGATAACCGCGGCGGTTACCGCAAGGGTAAGGACGGCGACATTCATAACAGACGTCGTGATGACAGAGGTGACAGACACGGACATGGTGGACAAGGACATGATGATAAACGTCGTGATGACAGACGTGACGGTTACAAGAAATCTCATGACGGAAAGAAGGGTGGTTTCGACAAGCGAGGAAAGAAGCCTTATATTGACCCGGCTAAGCTCGCAGGCCTTTCTTACGAAGAGCGCATGAAGCTGTACAAGGATGCTTATGCTTCCGGAAGTGTATCTAAGGGTGCAAAAGACATCTACAAAAACGGCGGTCACAAAAAAGACAATTATAAGAAGGGTTCTTACAAGAAGGGTGATTATAAGAAGAATGGAAAAGGTGGTTTCGACAAGCTCAACCACCGTGGTGGTAACCAGACACAGAAGGCTCCGGAAAAGAAGAGCTTCTGGCAGAAGGTAAAGTCTTTCTTTGGACGATAGTGAGGGGAATAAATGATTACAGTTAGTGACGTTAGTTTGTCCTTCAGCGAAAAACCGCTTTTTAAGGACGTTAATCTTAAATTTAATAAGGGAAACTGTTATGGAATTACCGGTGCTAACGGTGCCGGTAAATCTACTTTTTTGAAGCTGCTTTCCGGTGAGCTCGAAAAGGATTCCGGTCAGATTTTCATGACTCCGGGCGAGCGTATGGCAGTTTTGAAGCAGGATCACTTTGCTTTTGACCAGTACTCTGTAAAAGAAACTGTTATGATGGGATACCCGAAGCTTTACGAGGTAAGCAAG
>CAMNGG010000022.1 GCA_946537975.1 uncultured Treponema sp.
AGATTGTAAATCAAATTTCTGGTTGAACGCGGTTCTCCTTCCAAACAAAGATGCTCAGATAAAATTCCTTGAGGATACAAACGATTCTGGAGTTCAGACACGACCTATTTGGGAACTGATGAACAGACTTGAAATGTTCAAGGTTTGCCAGCATGGTGATTTATCTATTGCAGAAATGTTTGCAGATAGAGTTGTAAATATTCCAAGCGGATATGCACAGAAGAGATAAATGAAAAAAATCTGTGTTGTAACAGCTACTCGTGCTGAATACGGCTACTTAAAGTGGCTGATGAAAGATATTCAAGCGGATTCTTCTCTTGAATTGCAGGTAATTGCGACTGGGACTCATCTGGATAAATCTCAGGGACACACTGTAGACCAGATTCTTGCTGATGGAATTCCTGTAACAGCGCAAGTTGATGCTAAACTGGACAATTCAAGTCCGAAATCAATCTGCGAAACAATGGCTCGATACGATAAAGGTTTTGCAGAGGCTTTTGCAAGATTGCAGCCTGATGTAGTAGTTGTTCTTGGCGACCGTTATGAGCTTTTGCCAATCTGTTCAACTGCCTTTATGATGCAAATTCCTATAGCCCATCTTTCTGGTGGAGATGTTACGGAAGGCGCTCTTGATGACGGTGTGCGGAACGCCGTTACTATGCTTGCAACATATCATTTTCCGATTACGGAAGACTGTGCAAAGAATGTGCGTCGTATGAGGGGCGAAGATAAGAATATTTTTGTTACTGGAAGTACCTCGCTTGATTTTTTTAACCGCACAAAATTGATGAGTCGAAAAGAACTGGCAGAAAATCTTGGGCTTGATGAAAGCAAAAAATGGGCTTTGTGTACACTTCATTCTGAGACAAAGCAGGATATTGCCTATAATATCAAAATGGCACAAAATCTGATTTCTGCTATGAAAGACAGCCTTTCTGATTTTCAGATTGTCATTACAAACGCAAATGCTGATTTGGGCGGAAAAGAAATAAACGAGCTTATGACTGGTGTTGCTAAAGAAAATGCAAGTCGTTTTTTTCTTATTCCGTCTTTAGGTCAAAAAAGATATTTAAGTTTTATGAAACAAGTTTGTCTTGTTCTTGGAAATTCAAGCAGCGGTATTCTTGAATCCCCATATTTAGGCATTCCAACAGTAAATATTGGAGAACGACAGAAAGGCCGTCACAGATGTGAAAATGTTATTCAATCTGGAATTGGAAAGACTGAAATTGAACAGTCAATAAAGGGAGCAATGTCTGGTAAATATTCCATACCTTCAACTTATTGGGGAGATGGAAATGCTTCTGAAAAAATTGTGAAAGTTTTGAAAAATGCCTGATACTAAACCTGTAATAATAATTGGTGCAGGAGACCATGCTAAAGTTCTACTAGATATTCTTTTAGAACAAAAAGTAAATGTAATTGGTCTTACTGATAAAAGCATAACTAAAGGAACCTGCATTTATGGCGTTTCTGTTATAGGTGATGACTCTGAGATATTAAAATATAAAACTGATGAAATTGAGCTTGTTAATGGAATTGGTTCTGTTGGAAATACATCAATTAGACAAAAAGTATTTAATTCTCTAAAAGAAAAAGGATATGTTTTTAGAAGTGTAATTCATGAAACAGCAATCCTTTCTAAAAGAGCAAGATTAGGCGAAGGTGTACAGTTACTTGCAGGGGCAATAGTAAATACAGAAGCTGAAATTGGAGATAATACAATTATCAATACTAAAACTTCCATTGATCATGGTTGTATTATTGGGAAGCATTGTCATATTGCTCCAGGGTGTGTCTTAAGTGGATGCGTTACTGTTGGAAATGGAACTCATATCGGAACTGGAAGTTCAATAATTCAAGGAATAAATATTGGTTCTAATGTGTTAGTTGGAGCAGGAAGCGTTGTCGTCAATGATGTACCAGATAATGTGACTGTTTTTGGTGTACCGGCAAAAGTTCATTAATTATTGTTAGATTCTCGGCTAGGGTAATATTATATTATGTGTAAAATAAGGATAACTAATTTTGGACCTATAAAACAAGGATTTGATTCTGGAAATGGTTTCTTTGAAATAAACTCTCTTGCTATATTTATTGGAAATCAAGGTGCTGGTAAAAGTACAGTTGCCAAATTATTTTCTTCTCTATATTGGGTTCAAAAAGCTTTATTTTCTCAAAAATTAACTAAAAAGGAGATTGAAACTCAGTCTTTCTTAAAAAAGTTATTATCATATCATAAAATAAATTCTTATCTTACTGATAGAAGTGAAATTGACTTTATAGATGACTTTACAGAAATAAAAATACGAGACAAAAAATTAAATATTGTTATAAAATCCGATAACGAGTATGTCAGGCCGCAAATCCAATATATGCCTTCTGAACGTAATCTTGTTGGTGTTATAGAGCGTTTTGCTCAACTGCCGTTATTGCCAGATTCAATGCAGGATTTCCTATCAGTTTATGATGAAGTAATAAATGATTCTGAAATACAAGATTCTGTTTTACCTATAGAAAATCTAAAGATACGTTATAATAAGCGTAAAAACAAGGTTGAATTATATGAAGATGAATATTCAATTTCACTAAATGAGGCTGCTAGTGGATTCCATTCTTCCGTGCCACTTTTTTTAGTAACAAAATATTTTTCAGATTCATTAAAAAAGCGAAGAAACGAATATAAGTTTAAGAACCTTTCAGAACAAAAAAAGTTTATTCAGGAATTTAATACTCAATTGAAAGCTTTAATGAAAAAATATTCGAATGATGTCCCTTATTATAATTCTCCTGCTGATGGAGAAATCTTTTTTTCTCTTCCTGTTGGTGATGAGCCTTTTTTTGCAGAGCCGGGTTTACATAGTAATGATACATTTACAAAATTTATGAATAGGAAATTAAATTCGTGTTTTTATAATATTATTGAAGAACCCGAACAAAATCTTTTTCCAAATTCACAAAAAAATATCATAGAATTTCTTATAGAGTGTTTAAATGTATGTGAAAATAATAAACTACTAATTACAACTCATAGTCCTTATGTTTTAGAGACGATTAATAACTGTATATATGCAGATACATTGCAGAAAAAAGGATTAGAATCTGATATTTACGTAAAAAAAGAGAATCAATTTCCCTATGAAAAGGTATCTGCCTATGTAGTTAAAGATGGTATTATAAAATCAATAAAAATTGATGATATTAAACAGATAGATCCAAAAGAAATTGATGTTTGTTCAGAAGAAATAAATAAAATTTATTCAAAACTTTCAGATATGGAGTTTGCTGAATGACTGTTGAATTTCTGGGCAAAGAATATACATCAATTTCTGACAAAAAAATTGTTTGCAATGAAAATGGAAGAAAATATGAAGCTGAAAACTTACAAAGAAAAGAACTATTAAAAATTCATGTCGATGGAGATTTGATAACAGAAGGTGAAAGATGTGATTATGCATTAAATGTATTATGTGATAATAAAATTTATCTTATTGAATTAAAAGGTTGTGATAAACCTCATGCATATGAACAACTTATGTCTACAATAAATTTTCTAACTAAGAATAAAGTAGAAGCTAAATTTTTACCAAGGATTGTATTGTCTAAAGATACTGCACCAAAAATTAAGTCTAGTGCAGAAAAACGTATGGATTTGTTAGTTAAGAAAAATCAATGCGAAAAGACAATTGTAAAAACAAGAGTTATGACCGAGGCGATATAATTTGAAGAAGACTTTTATTATTGCAGAAGCAGGTGTAAACCATAACGGTTCATTTGAACTTGCAAAACAACTTGTAGACAAGGCTGCTTGGGCTGGGGCTGACTGTATAAAGTTTCAGACATTCAACAGCAAAAATCTTGTTTCAAAGAATGCGCAGAAGGCAGAATACCAGAAAAAAACAACAGACAGTTCTGAAAGCCAGCTTGATATGCTCAAAAAACTGGAGCTGTCTAAAGAGCAGTTTGTTGAACTCAGAGATTATTGCAATCAGAAAGGAATAATGTTTCTTTCCACTCCATTTGATTTGGAAAGCATCGATTTTCTTGCTTCAATTGGAGTAAAAACATGGAAAATTCCGTCTGGAGAAATTACAAACTATCCATTTTTACGAGCAATTGGAAAGAGAAAAGAATCTGTCATCATGTCTACGGGCATGTGTACTTTGGTGGAAGTTCGAAATGCTATTTCAGTTTTGAGGGAATTTGGAACTGATGATATTACTCTTTTACATTGTACAACCGAATATCCGGCACCTTATGACTCTGTAAATCTTAAAGCAATGCTTACATTACAAAAAGAATTTGGATACAGGGTTGGTTATTCAGATCATACTAATGGTATTGAAATTCCTGTAGCGGCTGTTGCAATGGGGGCATGTGTAATAGAAAAGCACTTTACATTAGATAAAAACATGGAAGGTCCAGACCACAAGGCAAGTCTTGAACCTGAAGGGTTAAAACAAATGGTTGGGTCTATTCGGAATGTAGAGGTCGCGCTTGGAGATGGAGTGAAGCAACCATCTGAAGCTGAAAAGAAAAACATAGCAATCGCCCGTAAAAGTATAGTTGCCGCTTGTGATATAAAAAAAGGTGAAAAATTTACGGAAAATAATCTGACTGCAAAGAGACCTGGAAACGGAATTTCACCTATGAGGTGGAATGAAGTTGTTGGGAAAATTGCCATAAGAAATTTTTGTGCAGATGAGACAGTAGAAATATGAATTATACTATAAAAGCTGGATCCACAATTTTAGATGCGTTAAAAAAAATTGATGAACTCTCCCAAAAAGGTTCCCGAGTATTATTTGTTTATAATGATTTAGGAAAAATTATCGGTTCTGTTTCTGATGGAGATTGTCGTCGTGCCCTTATCATCGGGAAAGGTTTGGATTCTGCTATTACTGAAATAATGAATAAAAACTTTACTTTTTTGAGAAAAGGTGATTATGATATTCAGACAATTCAAAAAATCCGCTTACTTGGATTCAAATATGTTCCTGAACTGAACGAAGATGGAACATTATTTGCTGTACGCGATTTTACAAACGGCAAATCTTATGTCCCGGTAGACGCTGTATTAATGGCGGGCGGAAAAGGAGAGAGATTACGACCGCTCACTTTAGAAACTCCTAAACCCTTGTTAAAAGTTGCGGATAAACCAATTATAGATTATAACATTGAAAACTTAATGCACTATGGTGTTGAAAATATAACTGTTACTGTAAATTATCTGGGTGAACAGATTGAAGAACATTTTAAGAATCCTTTTGACGGGCAGCAAATTAAGTGCGTAAGGGAAAGTAAGTATTTAGGAACAATAGGATCTCTTCAAATAATTGATGACTGGCATAATGATACAATTTTATTAATGAATTCAGATTTATTTACAAATATAGATTTTGAATCTTTTTATTTCCATTACAAGAAACATAATGCAGATATGAGCGTGGCAGCTGTTCCATACAATGTGAATATACCCTATGGTATTTTTGAAATTGAAAACACCCGAGAAATAAAGGGCGTTAAGGAAAAGCCTAGCTTTTACTATTATGCAAATGCCGGAATCTATCTTATTAAGAGGGAACTCTTGAATCTTATTCCAAAAGATACTTTTTATAATGCAACAGATTTTATGGATAAGTTAATTGAATTAGGTAAAAAAGTAATTCGTTATCCTATTGCTGGTTATTGGGTAGATATTGGCAAACCAGAAGATTTTAAGAGTGTTCAGGAATTTGCGCGGAATATAAGGAAAGCATAGAATGAGAGTATTAGTTATAGGGTACGGCTCAATGGGTAGACGAAGAATACGTCTGTATAAACAGCTTGATAGTGAGGCTCAGTTTATTTGTGTAGATTCGAATCCTGATAGAATCAAACAGATTAAAGAGGACGGTTATATTGCAATTGATGATTTGAACCAAGCTGTCAAAGAAAGACCAGATTTAGCTTTTGTTAGCACATCGCCTTTGAGTCATGCTTCAATTATTCCGGTTTTATTGGAAAATAAGATTAATACATTTACAGAAATAAATCTTTCTTCTAAAAATTACGACAAAATGATTAAGCTTGCTAACGATAATAATGTAAAGTTATTTTTATCAAGTACAATGCTATATAAAAAACAGATTCAAAAAATAAAAGAAATAATTAGTAATCAAAAGCAAAGTCTTACATATATATATCATATTGGACAGTATCTGCCGGACTGGCATCCTTGGGAAAGTTATAAAGATTTCTTTGTAGGGAAAAGGGAATCCAATGGTTGCCGAGAGATTTATGCAATTCAATTGCCTTGGATTGTAGACACATTTGGTGAAATTGAAAAAGTGACTTCAATTTCTCAAAAAAATACAAAACTTGAAATCGATTACAATGATTCTTATATTACCACTATAGAACATAAGAATGGAATAAAAGGCGTTTTTGTTGTTGATGTAGTTTCAAGAGTGGCAACTACATATTTGGAAATCATTGGTGAAAATGTCCATATTACTTGGGATGGATCTAATGAAGGTTTAAAAATATTCAATTTGGAAACAAAACAGATTGAATCTTTTAAGGCTTATGAAAATGAAGTCCATGATCAAAACTATGCAGCAAATATTATTGAAAATACATATCTTGAAGAAATAAAAGATTTTCTTGATTTTGTAAATAATAATAAGGAACCTAAGTGGTCTATTGAAAAAGATTTTCAGATTCTTAATCTTATAGATGAAATAGAAGGCAAAAAATGAAAGTTCTTTTTATAGGATTAGGTTCTATTTCGACTAAACATATTAGAGATTTAGTAACTGTAACAAATTTAAAAGGTATTGATTGTAACATTACTATATTACGAAGAAAAATAACTGATATACCAGAAGATTTGCGAGATTATAATATTAAGCAAATAACTGAACTAGATAATACCTTTTATGATATTGCTTTTATTACTAATCCTACTAATAAGCATTATGAAGTATTAGAACAGTTACAAGGTAAAGCTTCATATTATTTTATTGAAAAACCAATTTTTGAAAATCCAAATTATAAGTGGGAATCTCTTGGATTAACTTCAAAGAATTCCTATATAGCTTGCCCGCTGCGACATTCTCAAGTATATAAAGAGCTAAAAAAAATTGTAGATTCAAATAAAGTTTTTAGTGCAAGAATAATATGTTCAAGTTATCTTCCAGAGTGGAGACCTGATATTGATTATAGAAAGAATTATTCTGCTATAAAAGCCTTAGGGGGAGGAGTAACATTAGATTTAATTCATGAACTTGACTATATGGTTGGTCTTTTCGGAATTCCTGAAAAAGTATATAATATTCATGGGAAATATAGTGATCTTGAAATAGATAGTGATGATTTATCCATTTATATTGCAAAATATACTGATAAATTATGTGAAGTTCATTTAGATTATTTTGGTCGCAAATATCAAAGAAAATGTGAAGTTTATACATCTAAATGTACTTATATTGCAGATTTTAAGGAAGAGTCTATTATTACTTCAGATGGTAAAATTTTTAAATGCTCCAATAATGGAAAATCAAATCTTTTAAAGGAAATGGAGTATTTTATAGATTTTGTTACAGGAAAAGAGCTAAACAATGTAAATCCTCCTGAAACAGGTGTGGAGGTGTTAAAAATTACATTGGGAGAAACGGATGAATAATATTTTAATTACAATTTGTGGGCGTGCAGGAAGCAAAGGCTTTAAAAATAAAAATTTAAAAACCTTCTTAGGAAGCCCATTAGTATATTATACAGCTGCAATTGCAGAAGATTTTAGAAACAGACTAAAAGATACGTGTAATACAACAATATGTTTGAATACCGATAGTAAAGATTTACAAAAATTAGTTAATGAAAAATATAAAAATATTGAATTAATTGATAGATGTCCTGAGTTGGGTGGGGATAAAGTTCCCAAAATGGCTGTATGGCATAATAGTCTTAATCTTATGGAAAGCAAATTTGATTTAAAATATGATTATGTTATAGATCTTGATATTACAAGCCCTCTTCGCCAAATAGATGATGTAGTCAATGCCTATAAAATTAAGTTGGATCGACCTGATTGTCAACTCATATACAGCGTATGTGAAAGTAGAAGGAATCCATATTTCAATATGGTGAAAGTTGAAAATGGAGTTGCAAAAAAGTTTGCTTCTTCAAACTTTACTACAAGACAAGAAGCTCCATCTGTTTATGATATGAATGCATCTATATATGTTATTAATGCAGATTATTTAAGAGATGATAAAGAGAATATGTTGCTGAATGCAAAGTCAGGCATATATGAAATGTATGATACAGCTGTTCTAGATATTGATAGTGAGCAGGATTTTGAATTAATGGAAGTGATTGCGAAATATCTTTTTGAAAAAGTTGATAACTTCAAGAAGATGAAAGAATTGGTGGAAAAATAACATGAGCGCAGAAGAAATCTTACCAATATTGTTACTTCAACTACAGAATAATTTTGCCTTAACAGAAGATGAAGCAAAAGTTATTTCTCAGCCTCAAATTTTCGATGGGTATAAACTATCGGTAGAATGTTTTGCAAAAAGCAACTGCAAATATTTTAGTGAAGAAAATGGTTTGAATCCTTTTAACAGTGTTATGTACACTAACTTTTTGTATCAGATAAGTCATCTTCTTTATAAAGAAGGTTATTCTCAAATTGCAGACAAAGTTTATTATCTTAATAAAATGCTGAATGGAGTAGATTTATTTTATGCCATTGAGCTACCGGAACATTGGAATTGTGAGCATCCGCTTGGATCTGTTATGGGAAGAGCAAAATATGGTGATTATTTTTTCTTTTACCAAGGCTGCACGATAGGTGGAAATCATACCGATTATCCCGTTTTGGGCGACCATGTTACAATGTATTCAAATTCAAAAGTGCTTGGAAAATGTTTTATAGGAAGTAATGTTGTAATTGGGGCAAATGCTTATGTAAAAGATTCAGATATTCCTGATAATTCTATGGTGTTTGGGCAGTTCCCTAATTTGATTATAAAGCCCAATAAAAATATAGATGTTATGTGGAAAAATAATGATTTAAAACCGCTTGAATGTTATAATAGGATTAAAATGTAAGAAGGAGGGGGGGGGTAATGGGAATAAAACATGTAATTAAACTTTTTCTTCCGCCAATAATATTAAAAATAAGAGATAAAGTCTGTAAAAGAAAAAGAATACAAAAAACAATTTTACCAGAAAAAATGATTGCATATAACTATTATGTAAAATCTATGAAAAGAAAAAAATTGCCTTTTTCAGAAATTTTTGTCTTATCAGAAGATTTTACTTTTGATGAAATAAATTCAATTACAACTGATAAAGATGAAGCAAATTTCTATGGAGATTTTTTCATACTTAACCAATATTGTAACTCTATTTTCCCACCTTTCCCACCTTTAAAATTCTCTATTCAACATGGCGTTATTTTTTTTGCAGAAAAATGGGAAAAAAACAAATCAAAGATTACTAATTTAGTTTGGTCAAATAGAATAGCAGAAATTTTTCGTAATGAATTAAACTGCAACTCAGTCATCCCTATTGGTTCTCCATTCTTTTATGCTAAATCACTTCTTACAGAAGACGAAATAAAATATGAAAAAAAACGCTTAGGAAAAAACTTACTAGCATTTCCAATGCATTCAACACATTGGGTATTATGCAAATATAACCCAGAACATTTCATCAGTGTTCTAAAACAGCAGCAAAACAATTTCGATACTATTAGAGTTTGCTTGTATTGGAAAGATATTCAAAAGGGTGCAGCAGAACCTTTTCTCAAAGAAGGTTTTGAATGTGTTACTTGCGGTCATATATTTGACCCATATTTCTTACAAAGACAAAAGTCATTATTTGAAATTGCGGATGCGACTATTTCAAACAGAATAGGAAGTCAAGCAGGATACAGTATTGGCATGAATAAACCTCATTGGATTGTTCCAGATCCTTTTGACAAAATAGACGATGGAAATCCAACAGTGTATGAGGATTCAATCATTTCGGGAATAAAAGAAAAAGATTTTATGTATATAACAGAAGCCTTCTTGGATAATTCTTCTTTTGTAATAACAAAAGAACAAAGAAAAATTGTTGAAGATTTCTGGGGGCTTTCTTGTATAAAATCTCCAGAAGAACTAAAACAAATGATTTATAATTGCTATACAAATGAAGGGGGGGGGGTGACGGAGCGAAATACTGAACTACCCTCAAATTTTGGAAAACAAACGCAAAACCGCTATGGCTTATAAAGACTTCTTTGCAGGAAGCGGTATAAAGTTTTTTGATGAACCAAAAGATTGTAAATCAAATTTCTGGTTGAACGCGGTTCTCCTTCCAAACAAAGATGCTCAGATAAAATTCCTTGAGGATACAAACGAT
>CAMNGG010000023.1 GCA_946537975.1 uncultured Treponema sp.
ATTAATAAAGAAATTAAATAGAAGATTCTTTATCTGGGGGCTCCCCGTCGGTGGCTAAAGCCACCTTACCCAGTTTTTGCTAAGCAAAAACTGGCGGGTCGGGCTTTCCGCCATTCCGCGCTAACCGCGCTCCATTCGTCCGCTCAGTCATTCCGACAAAAGTCGGAATCCCTTCGCTCCCGAACGCCTTCGGCGTGGCTCCAATCCCTAGCCCGAAAAACACCGCACAAATGGAGCAAAAACACGGCGAGTTTTGAAAAATTCTCCGTAGTTTTTTTTTGGTAAAAGTCGGGAAAGAACTTTTGGGAAGGGGAAACATTAGAAAGAATTTGGAGAACTAAACTGAATTTGCTTCATGAATCTCATTAGGAATGTGGTTGTAGCAAACCATTCCGCAAAAAGACTTCTATGATTATTATCCAGACCATCCAATTCATTTATAAAATCAAGTGCTTTCTGCTTGCACTTTTCAAGTTTTTCATCCTGCGATTTAAGATATGCTTCGTTGCCGAGATTAATATTTTCAAATGGATTCAATATAGACCTCCATAAATAAGTTTAATAAAATCAAGTCGAAAAGGCAAATCTACTCCCCATTTTTTGTTTTTTGTGATATAATTACCTACCGTTATATTGGGATAACTGTTTTTTGGAGGAAAAAATCTTGCGCGCAATAGACTTCTTCTGCGGTGGCGGAGGCATGACAAACGGACTAAGACAGGCAGGGATAAATGTCATTGCAGGGGTAGATTTGGACCCGGAAGCGAAAGAGACATATGAGATAAACAACCACGGTGCAACATTTGTAAATGCAGACTTAAATAGACTTCATACTGATTATTTCGAAAAGAAAATGGGTATTGAGCGCTTTGATGATGATATGATTTTTGTTGGATGCAGCCCGTGTCAGTTTTACAGTATTATCCGGTCATCTAAAGAAAAATCAATAAAAACGAAGGATTTGTTGCTGCGTTTCCGACGGTTTGTAGACTATTATAGACCAGGATATCTACTTATAGAGAATGTCCCAGGAATTTTAACAAACAAAGATTCTGCATGGAAAGAGTTTTTACCATTTCTGGAAGAAGCTGGCTACAACAATTTACAACTAGAAAATTGTAAATATGAAGTTATAAATATGAAAGATTATGGAATAGGGCAGAATCGGAAACGTTTTTCTTTAATTGCTACAAGATTAGAAAGACCAGTGCATCTTCCAGTAAAAGATGATAATGAACTGTGTGTTCAAGATATAATTGGCGATGAAAATCTTTTCCCTAGAATTGAAGCAGGCACAAGAGATAATAATAAATTGCGTTTTCATTCTGCTCGTTCTCTTTCTGATATAAATATGCGTCGTATTCAGCGAGTTCATCATGATGGTGGAACACGGATGGATTTTAAGGATGACCCTGACTTACAGCTTAAGTGTTATGAAGGAAAAGATAATAGTTTCCGTGATGTTTATGGACGAATGTTTTGGAGAAGACCATCTCCAACTATAACAACAAAGTTTTTAAGTATTTCAAATGGCCGTTTTGGCCACCCTGAACAAGATAGAGGAATATCAATTCGAGAAGGTGCAGCACTACAGTCATTCCCGTATGATTATCGTTTTGAGACTAATAGTATTACAACAGCTGCTAGGTTGATAGGAAATGCTGTTCCACCAGAGTATGGACGAAGATTAGGACAAACAATTTTGGAGATAAACAGATAATACGATATGGAGAAGCAATTAGAAAAAATACCAGTTTCTATTCATCCACGGGCTTTTGCTGCGTTTGGCGATGAACTTGTTACAAATGATAATATTGTACTCACCGAACTTGTAAAGAATTGCTATGATGCCTTTGCTCTTAATGTATATATAACTTTAGTAACAGATGGAAAAAAACAATATCTTGAAATTTCAGATGATGGTCTTGGAATGTCTGTAGATACTGTAAAGAAAGTATATGCAACTATAGCGACACCATTTAAAGAAGATTCTCCTGTTGCCACAAGAGTAATTGATGGCATAAAACACGAACGGCGCGTATCTGGAAATAAAGGTGTAGGACGCTTTTCAATTGCAAAGCTGGGAAAAAACATTTCGTTGTTCACAAAGACTTCCGAAATGAGTTCTTGTATCTTGGTTAAAATGGATTGGGATTCATTACGATATGCAGATTCTATGAAAAACTGTTCAATTTCGTTGGATGTTACACCTGATGAAAATCCATTAGAAAATAAAGATTCTGGAACTGTTATCCGCATTGAAGGTCTAAGAATTCACTGGACAGCTGAGAAATTTTTAGAGCTAAAAGACGAATTATCACGTTTACTTAATCCATTTAAAGAGACTGAAAATTTTTCTATTCATCTTGTATTAAAAGAAAATGGTAAACTATTCGATGAAGATTACAAAATACAATTGAATCCATTTATTAATAATCCTGTATATTCCATTAGTGGTGGTGTAAATCAAAATGGTGAAATCTCTTGGGCATATATAAATAATTCAGCTGAAAAAAAACATATTGAAAATGGAAAGTTAAAATGGACACAGCAGAATTATGAAAAGATCCTTGAGCAAACCGAAGAGCTTCCTGAATATCAGTGTGGAAGTTTTTCTTTTGAAATACGGGCTTGGGATTTGGATTCTGATAGTATTAAGACTGTCTCTGACATGTTTAATATAAAGCGTTCTGATATTCGTAAGACTATTTCAAAATTTAAAGGTTTGTCTGTTTATCGTGATAATATTCTCGTATTGCCAAAATCAGAGGCTACAAAAGATTGGTTGGGACTTGATGCAAAGCGTATTAGTAAAATAGGAGAGCGTATAAGTACAAGCCAGATTGTAGGAATGGTTAATATTTCTTCCATAGAGAATCCTGGTCTTAGAGATACCACAGACCGTGAAAGTATGGCCGATACTCCAGAATATAAGCAGTTCACACTTGCCTTGTCAGCAATAATGGGAATCTTACAAGATGAGCGTTTAAAAGATAGGTTGAGTAAACAGAAAGCGATACCATTGAATCAGTTGTTAGATAATTCGGCTTCGAAAAAACTTGTCGATGATGTGGAGTCAGCCTTAAAAAATAATTCAGATTCAAAAGATATTTTAGGAATTGTTCAAAAATATCACTCTGAAAATACAAAAAAAATAGAAGATTTAACAGCACGCTTGACTTATTATGCTCAAACAGCTTCTCTTGGTTCTGTTGCAATTGTCCTAATGCACGAATTTCTGACGGGAATGACTTCCGTAAAACGTTTCTTAAATAAAGTGAAAACATATTTTTCTACATTTGATAAACGAACACTTGATTATTATAAAGATGCTGATGATGGGCATAAAAGATTGACAGAGTTAGTGAACAGTTTTTCACCTCTCTGCATGAAGGACTTGCATAAAAAGAATTTTAGTTGTGATTTGTATGAAAGTGCAGTAAAAGCAACAAATCTAATCAAAGCAAAAAAAATCAGTAAAAACATAGACTTCGATATTGATTTGCCAGAAAAAATAACTGTTGCTGTTTCTGAAGGAGAGTTGCAAACTGTTTTTATAAACTTATTTGACAATGCGTGTTATTGGATAAATAATTCTGGAAATACTGAAAAAAAGATTTTTGTTTCAGTGGAAGAAAAAGATTTAGAAAAATTATCTGTTGTTGTCAGCGATACGGGAGTTGGAGTTTTACCAGAAAATGCAGAAAAGATTTTTCTCCCTGGCATTACCTCAAAAGTTAATGGCTTGGGAATGGGATTAGTCATTGTTACTGAGTTATTAAGTTACTATAAGTGTAAAATAGGTTTGCGTTATCCTAGCGATACAGCAGGAGCAACTTTTGTTTTTGATTTACCAATATTGCAAGGAGAAAACTAAAAATGAAGCTTTTAATCATTGAAGATGATCCAACTGCGGTAAAAGGAATAAAAGATAACTTTGAAGATATCGGCTGGACTGTACTTAATTCGGATTTTGAAAGAGCTTTGGAAAACATTCGTAAGGAACAACCAGATATTATTGTCATGGACTGGATGGAAGACTTGGATGACAATAAAGACCGGGGAAGGGCAATATTTAATGAAACTCATAATCTTCCAATTATTATTTATTCTGGAATAGCATCTGCATTGGAACTTGATGAAGTTGAAAATAATCCTTTTATCGAAAAAATTGCAAAAGGTGATGAGCAGCTTGTAATTGATAAGATAGATGAATGGGAAAAATATTTGACAGTTTTAACAAATGTGAAAAAACACTTTGACGAAGCTGCAATCGTTATGGTAGCTTCTCTAAAACCTATTATTGCCATGAAATCATATCCAGGAGATAATGTTATTAAATACATGTTAAATAAACAGGCTTCTGAATATTTTAATTCTCAGCTTGTAGATGATGATAACAATCCTACTTGGACGCAATATTTATACCCC
This sequence comes from uncultured Treponema sp., assembly GCA_946537975.1. Taxonomy (GTDB): domain Bacteria; phylum Spirochaetota; class Spirochaetia; order Treponematales; family Treponemataceae; genus Treponema_D. The sequence continues at coordinate 4,432 of CAMNGG010000023.1, forward strand.
CCATCATCAAAAACATTACTTGTTGCAGACATCTTAAAAAGTCGAATAGAGGATAAATATTTTGTTCTTTTGACTCCTAGTTGTGATATGGCAAGGAGTAATGGCGACACAAATGTTTTGCTTGCAACTTGTACCGAAGCTTATAAATTTCATGATTATGGACAACTCCAAAATTTTGATCCTTCTAGCTCAAAAGGCACTCAAAAAATAGAGACTGTTTCGAAAATGTTGTCGTATGGTTATAACTCTTACCGTATTTCATTACCAGAATTACCAAATGTATTTCCTTATCTGACTGTAAACTTGAAAGATTTACATTTTGTAAAATTATCAACTATTGCGGTAAATACAAAAAATATTGATTCAAGTAAACATGAATATGTAAGAATTGCATCAATAAATAGTCCGTATAGAGAACAAATTGTATGGGCACACATGGTAAACTCTTGTCGTCCAGGAGTTCCTGATAGAGATTATAAAAAATGGGCGGAGAATATATTAAAATGAATCTGTATGCGTTCTTTATGGTAGGTGATATAAAATGATTTTTCGTTTAGGTGAACTTTTCTGTGGCCCGGGTGGAATTGCAAAAGGTGCTACAAGTGCAGATATAAACAATCCCGAATGGGGAATTACGCATCAGTGGGCAAATGATTATGATGCCGATACCTGCAAAACATACACTCGAAACATCTGCCCGGATAGACCTGAATCTGTAATTTGTGGCGATATTCGTGAATTGGACTTTAACATGCTATATCAGATTGGCGATATAGATGCTCTTGCATTTGGCTTTCCATGTAATGATTTCAGTATTGTTGGCGAGCAGAAAGGATTTGACGGTAAATTCGGGCCACTATATTCTTTTGGTGTAAAAGTTTTACAGGATAAGCAACCTCAATGGTTCTTGGCTGAAAATGTTGGTGGTTTGCAAAGTGCAAATGAAGGACGAGCCATGCAAGTGATTTTTGACGCAATGCGAAATGCTGGTTATCGTTTGTATCCGAATCTTTATAAGTTTGAAGAATACGGAGTTCCACAGGCTAGACATCGAATTATTATAGTCGGTATTCGTAATGATTTGCCTTATGAATTCCATATTCCTTCTACTGCGCCTTATGTAAATGCAGATGTTTCTTGTCGGAATGCTATTGAAAATCCACCGATTCCAGCTGATGCTACTAACAATGAGAGAACTGTGCAGTCCAAATTAGTTGTCGAAAGGTTAAATCATATTTTGCCAGGTCAGAATGCTTTTAATGCTGATTTACCTGAGCATTTAAGGTTGAATGTAAAAGGTGCAAAAATGAGCCAGATTTATAAAAGACTCGACCCGACATTGCCTTCTTATACGATTACTGGTTCTGGTGGTGGTGGTACTCATGTGTATCACTGGGAAGAACCTCGGGCTTTAACAAATCGCGAAAGAGCAAGACTTCAAACATTTCCAGATAATTATATATTTGAGGGAAGCAAAGAATCTGTAAGAAAACAGATAGGAATGGCCGTTCCGTGTAATGGAGCGAAAATAATTTTTGAATCAATTTTGAAAACTTTTGCAGAAATTGAATATGAATCAATGCCAGCAAATATTGAAGAATAGTATATGATACATCTAGAAGGGGTTTACCTAATGAGTGAGTATTTTTTTACAATAAAAACAAAAAATGCAAATGCTGTAAATGCTGTATTACAAAAACAGAAATCTGTTGAATTTGATGGGTTAAATGTGCTGGCAGATTATTTAGAACTAGGGCAGATAGTTTTTATTGTTTTTGGAGGAGATAAACCTCAGTGGGAAACTGGTCTCGTAGGAATTGGAGTTATATCAAAATTACCATATGATTATGAAGGCAGAAATTTTAAGGTAGCTGTCGATATAAAAGTATTGTTTTCCAAACCTATAAAACGAGCTGATTTGGTTTTATATCCTGATACCTATGATATAATTGGAATTGCTCCTATTACAAAATGGGAACCCAATCAAGCCTTATCCCAAGTTGAGACAAAAAAAGCTTATGCATTGCTTAATGCAATCTTTTTAATAGATGATGTTGCAAGAAAAGAATTTGAGAATGTTTTTTCAGAAGAGCAATTAAGAAGAATAAAAGGGAAATATAGAAGGTTCATTATTGATGCTCCGTGTGTTGCTAAAAACAAAATTTTCACATTAACAAATCCATCCATTTTTAAACTTTCTAATTTCAATAGCAATCCTCTCCATGTCTGTTACATCCGCTCCCTTCTCTCCAAGCCTTTCGTAATCCTTTCTGGCAACTCCGGTACAGGCAAAACCCGTATTGCAACTCGCTTTGCAAAATATCTCGAAAAGAAAAATGATTTTGGTATGACAAATCATCTTCTTATCCCAGTAGGTGCTGACTGGACAGACAACACAAAAATCTTGGGCTACTTCAATCCTCTTGCAAATGACGGAAAGGGCGAGTATGTAAAATCAGAGATTCTGGAATTTATTGAAACCGCTTCTGAGAATCCCGAAATTCCATTCTTCCTTATCCTTGACGAAATGAACCTTTCCCATGTGGAGCGGTATTTCTCTGACTTTTTGAGCAAGATGGAACTTTTGGATTATAAAGAAAATAGCGAAAAAGTTTTCTTTGATATTTCTGGCTATGGCAAACTGGAGCTTCCCAAGAATCTTTTCATCACAGGTACAGTAAACATTGATGAAACAACCTATATGTTCAGCCCGAAAGTCCTTGACCGCGCGAATGTGATTGAGTTTAAGCCAGAAATGGATGATGTGCTTAACAATTTGCTTGAAACTTCCAGTGGAGATGAAGAAAAAGTTGCAGAGCCTGGTGTAGCCGAAGGTTTCATGAAGCTTGCAGATGAGGTTCGTTCCGGCACAATTCCAGAGGAAGTTCAAACTGTTCTTGAAGGAATAAAACCAATTCTTGAATCCTTCTACAAAGAACTTGAAAAATGTGGCTTTGAATTTGCATATCGAACAGTGAAAGAAATCCGCCTGTATGCAATTGCAGCTTTTAAGACAGCAGAAGGTGAAAAGCCGACAGCGACAGACATTGCGGATATTCAGATTCTGCAGAAAATCCTTCCGAAAATTCACGGAAACAAAAAGCAGATTGGAAACCTCCTTGATGAGCTGGAAAAATTGTGCGAAACAAATCAACTTAAAGAAAGCCTCGCCAAAATCTGCCAGATGAAAGACAGATTGAACCGCTTCCAGTATGCAAGCTTTATTTAGAGGGTAACTAATGAATAATGAATTTTCCATAACAAAAGAAACGCAGCTTTTTTTTGAGATAAAAAACATTATCGACTCTGCCAAAAAAGACCTTGCTGTTCAAGTAAACAGCACGATGTCTGCTTTGTACTGGGAAATTGGAAACAGAATCAATCAGGATTTGCTCAAAGAGAAAAGGGTGGAATATGGTAAGCAGATTGTTTCGCAGTTGGCTCAGCAGCTCCAGACAGAATACGGTTCAAACAGCTTTTCAGAGAAAAACCTTCGCCGTATGATGCAGTTTGCTTCTGTTTTTCCCGACAGAAAGATTGTCGCAACACTGTTGCGACAATTCAGCTGGAGTCATTTTACGCTGTTTATTCCTATTCAAGATGAACTAAAACGTTCATTTTATATGGAAATGTGTCGTCTGGAAAATTGGAGTGTTGAAACTCAATCAGGCTATAGAATTTGCCCGAAACCGATTAGAACAAAAGAATAAATGAAAAATCTTGCAGGTTTTATATATCATTACAATTCTCTTTCTCTAAAACTTTTTCCCGCAGGAAAGCATAACCAGATTGACTGGAGCAACATAGCTTTTTCTGACGGAAACTTTGACTTTTTTCTTTTAAAAGATTCTGGAGCAAGCGAAAAATCCTATGTGGAGTATTCAACAGACTCCGACTACAATATAAATCCCCTTCGTTTAAAAGAAACTGTCCGCTATAAGTGCCAGATTTCAGATTCTGACAATCCAGACAAAAAAGAAAACTATAAGCTTCACTTTAAGAATGAAAGCAACAAGTTTTTGAAAACAGAAAAAGACGATGAAAAAAGCATTGTCTTTCAGTTCATAAATTATCTTGGAAAGTCCGAGCTGTGCTTTGAGACAGATAATAAGCCGTTAGCTCTCTCTTTTGAAGTTGTGCCGGACAAAATCAGCTACGAAAGTGACTATGTAAATCTTACTCAGGCTATTGCAGAAGAATGTTCCGCCTTACTCCTGGAATATTCAAGCCCGACTTCCCTTATTTTTTCTCAGGACTCGGAAAAGCAGCAGAAAACTGCCTTGGAGCAGTTCATCTTTTTGCGGCAGTTCTGCTATTCAGACAACATCGAAAGTCTTTTTGCTTCAATCAAAAGAAATCCTGACCGTATTCTAATAGAAGAAGATGAATTAAAGCCTTTCGGACAAGGCTTGCCGTCAAAAAGATTTTTTGCAAATCCATTTTCGTATTCACGTAACTGGAATAATTTGGGAAACGGAATTTTTCTTCCTTCTGAAATTGCAGTTACTCATAAATGTGAAAGCCTTGATACGCCTGCAAACAGATTCTTGAAGTTTGCTCTGAATGCATTTCTGGAGATTTGCGAAAATATCATAGTCTATGTTGAAAAATCTTCCGTGTATTATAGCGAAGCTTTCGAAATTAAAAAGCATATTGAGAATATTTTGCAGGATTCTTTTTTTGATGATGTACAGGATTTGACGGTAATGCCTGTGAATAATCAAGTTCTTGAAAAACGGGAAGGGTATTCACAGATTTTTAATGCTTTTTCCATGGTCGATTTGGCGTTGCAGCTTGACTGGAAAGGCAAAGAAGAAGTCTATTCCGGTGAATCAAAAAACACCGCGCTCTTATATGAATACTGGCTTTTCTTTGAGCTTAGAAAGATTATATCTAAAATTGAAGGTTGTTCTCCAATTTTAAAAAATGAAGATGATTCCTTTATAAAAGAAAATGATGGGCTTACAATTTCGCTCTGCCAAGATAAAAAGTCAGTGCAACATTTTGAAACAGAAAAGCTGAAAATTGATTTGTATTACAACAGAACTTTCAGCCATAAGAGTTTTGAAAAATCAAAATACGAAGGTTCTTATTCCCGTCCATTCCGCCCGGATTACACGATTGCAATTTTTCCAAAAGAATACGATATCGAAAAAAAAGCTGTAGAGGATGGAGCTGTAAGCTATATCCATTTTGATGCTAAATATCGTTTGGAAGATTTGAGCCAGTTCATTAATAAAGAAGAATCAGAGGCGGAAATAAATAAAGAAATCAGCGAGGAAAAAGGCGAAAGCGTAATGAATACATACAGGCGTGGCGACCTTTTGAAAATGCACACCTACAATGACGCAATCCGCAGGACTGTGGGAAGTTATGTCCTGTATCCCGGAACTGACAGCAAAGATGGAAAACGCTTTTCTGTATACGAAGAGATTCTGCCCGGAGTAGGAGCCTTTGCAATCCGTCCAAATGATGTGAATAAGAGGGAACTCAACGCAGGTGAAAAAGCCGTGCAGGATTTTATAAAGGAAGTCGTTGCCTTCAATGCAAACCCGGCAAGCCGAAATGCACGCGCCGACTATTTTGACAGAATGATTGCTGAGTCTCCCAGTGAGAATAGTCCTGTTGATTCTGATTCCAAAAAATCTGATTCAAACTTATACATGCTTGGATTCATACGAAATGAATATTATGACTGGCTGAAAAACGAGCATCTTGTACCGTCATCAGCAGAGGATTCAAATTTCTTACACTCGGAAAATGGCCTCTATTTTTACTATCACGCAATCCGGGACGGTTATGTTTATCCGCTTCATAAAGACATTGCAAGGGCAAAATATTTTCTGGCATCCCGAACGGATTTTGGAATCCACAAAAATATTTCAGAATATGTCATTGAGCCATGGACGGCAGAGATTGCATCCACCGAGCTCGTATCGACCGAAACTCTTGCCAGCCGCCTGAAAGAAATGAAGGGCAAAACAGACAAAGGCTATGAGCCGAAAGAAGCATTTAAAGCCCAGTTCTATTATCTGGTTCGCCTAAAGAATATTCAGGCAGCGGATATTTCATCTGATAAAATTACAATCATTGATTCTGGAAACTTGGCAATAAGCCCTTATTCGCCAAAGATTGTAAAAGTAGAGGGGTAAGATGGGAGTCAGTCATTGCAAATGAAATCCCTTCAGGTCGTCGCCGCAATAATCATTAAACATGAGATGCTGAAACAAGTTCAGCATGACGGATGTGTAATTCAGCATGAC
>CAMNGG010000024.1 GCA_946537975.1 uncultured Treponema sp.
CGGAAAGACTCTTAAAGACTTGGGATTCACTCTGGTGGGAACTCAGGGAACTGCTGACTTCTACAACTCAAACGGAATCAAGTGCGATGTGGTGAACAAGATTGGAGCCGGTCGCCCGGATGTAGTGGACTTGATTATGAACAAGGAAGTTTGTTTGGTAATCAACACGCCAAAGGCTAAGAGAAACTATGCTGAGGACAGGAAGACGATTCGCAAGGCCTGTTTGAAGTATAAGGTAAGCTATATCACGACTATTGCTGGGGCTCTGGCTGCGGTTAAGGGAATTGAGAGTGTAAAGAACGGCAATGGTGGCGAGGGTGGAGTAAAATCTCTGCAAGAGTATCACAGCTTGATTAAATAATTACAATTTTTATCTAAACTTATGATATAATGGAACTCAGAGTTGCTTTTTTTTGTGGCTCTGAGTTTTTTTGTTGTGGCTATTGAGGTAGATAATGAAAGAGGAAGGAATTGTTTACGTTTTATCTAATGAAGCTATGCCTGGTCTGATAAAAATTGGACTTACAACGAGAAATGAATTGCAATCACGAATAAATGAGCTTTATACAACAAGCGTTCCAGTTCCTTTTACCTGCGAATATGCAAGCAGAGTGGATGATTGTGCAAAAGTGGAGCAAGCTTTACATCAGGCTTTTTCAACCGATAGAATTAATCCAAATCGTGAATTTTTTAGAATGTCAGTTGAAAGAGTTATTCCTATTCTAAAGTTAGTCGAAAAAGAAGAAATAACCGCCACTGTAAGAAAGGATATAGATAAAGACATTTCAGAAACCGACAGACAGGCATCTAATAATTTGAAAAAGCAAAGAAGACCTCCATTAAATTTTGTCGAAATGAATATTCCGATGGGAGCAGAATTATTATGTCCTTATGAAGAAACTGACTATAAAGTGATTGTCTGTACTCCAAGAAAAGTAAAGTTTAATGATGAAGAAACATCACTAACTGCTGCATTACGAAAAATTATGAATATTACATGGAATGTCCAGCCAACACCATACTTTTACTACAATGGTCGATTGTTATCAGAAATTTATAATGAAACTTATACTAGCGTAGATGAAGAATAAAACTATAAAATAGCATTTTTCCCTAAAAAGTTATGATTTCAATTTGTTTGTATTTTACAATGAAAGCATATTGATGGAGGATGTTATGAATTATACAGCAAATAACATTGTAAAACTTTTTATTGACGCAATTGGACAAGACGCTTTTGCCGATTTTTATGATTACAATTGGCCTGCACGAAAAAAAGAAATTCAAAAACTAATAAAAACTGATTATGCATTTGATATTATCAATGACCCGAATTTTAAACGTTACTTAGACATTTTGAATGATTTTGTTGATTGGGCTAAAGAAAAAGATTATATAAACAGCTGGGATAAGGGAGCAATTTTAGATTTACTAATTCCATATCTGAAAGCACTTCAATTTACACCACAGAATGTAATTCCAGAACGAGATTTTACTGAATACACAATAATGTATTCGATTTGTAGTGCTTATAAACATTCTGCACAAGAAGTATTTGAAAAAACAAATAACTGCTCAGGAGCTATTATTTCAGCGATATATCAATTTAATTTCTACCTACCTTCTGACAATTACACTAAAATTATTGAACCATTGGAAGGAGTATTTAATTTATTTCTAGCACTTGCAAAAGATAAAAAGAAACTTTTCCAATATTGGAATGATAAAAAGTTTGAAATTGATGAGAAAGATTCCACTGATTTAAAAATTTTGATTCAAAGATGGACTAAAACTGAAACTAGACCAAGCTGGAAAGTAATCAAACTGTTTATGAACGAAGATTTACTTCCTGATAATAATTTAGTTTATCAATTATTCCCTGATATTTCTGAAAAAGAACAATATTTAAGTTTTAGAAGAAAAATCTTTTCTTCTTATTTTATAACCAATCTTTTTGATTCATTAGGTAAATATGGATTAATAGATATTCACTCAAAGCAAATGATTCAAAATGGAATCAGACTATTTTACAGACATTTTTTAGTAACTAAAGAACCGACCTGCTTCCAAGAAGAATTACACAATCCAATGTTCTGTATGCTTTACAGATTCCTATTAAAAGATGATGTGGGATATGATTTTAATACAGATACAGCTCAGTATTTTAAAAGATATTTGTTTTAAATCAAAAATATGATGCCTAATAAAAACAGCCCTGCAAGTACCATGCTCCACCGCACCGCACTTGCAGGGCTAATCATTTTTACATCACTTCACGCTACACTCGTGTAAAACTTGCCTTGTCAATTTCAGCCTTCAACTCTGTACTCGGCGTGAACAAAATTCGCTTGCTTGTGATGCTGCTTGCGTCAACATCCTCTGCTTTTGCAAATCCTTTTGATGAGAAAGAGAGCTTTACACGCCCGAAAGACCCAAGCTGGATTTTAAATCCGTTTTTGAGGTACATCGGAAGTTTTCGCACAAGCGATGTTAAGACCGCCTCCACATCCGTAACATTCAAGGTACATGCATCGGAAATGTCCTTCGCAAGGTCGCCCACCGTCAGCTCCTCCATGTACTGAGGGGCAGCGTAGAATTTAGATTCCTCGTTATTCTGAGGGTTTAATCGTTTTACAATTCTGTATTTCATAGTTTATTCTCCACTTTGGGAACGGCATTTTTGTTTTTGCTCCCAGTCTTGAAACTGCTTTTTTCATAAGCATTTTCCCAATAATTAGTTTTTCTTCCAGTTTGGAATGACATTCCTCATTTTTCTGAAAGTCGCCTTGATTTTCTTCAACGAAACTTTTCAAGGACTTGAAAAATCAGGGAGAAACCGTTACTATGAAATTGATTATGAGGCAACGGTTTTTCCGTAGCTGTTTAGAGACTTTTTAGCTGACTGCAATCAGTTAAAAGGTCTTTTTTTTGCTCGCAATTTGCTTACCTCCTTGCAGGTTGCCCTGACTTCATTCCCTGTTCAGGATGTTTTCAATCTGCTCCTTGTCGCTTTCGTTCAGCTTGCCCATAGCCTTTGCAAGGGCAACAAGTCCGATTAC
>CAMNGG010000025.1 GCA_946537975.1 uncultured Treponema sp.
GCTGTATTCCGTTGTATCATTATGTGAAATTTGTTTCTATGATTACTGCAAACATAGAATCAGGAATTGAGAAGAAACAGGCGATTGAAAAGGCTGTAGATGAAGCAATTAAAGAAAACTTACTTGAAGGCTTTTTCAAAATACATAGAGCGGAGGTAATCGGTATGTGTTTAACAGAAATTGATGAAGAAGAAGCAAAAAGAATCTGGCACAAAGATGGATTCGCCGAAGGAAAGAACGAAGGCCGCTCTGAAAAAGCCGTGGAAGCCGCTATAAATCTTTTGAAAATGAAACTATTAACACCTGAACAAATCGCTCAGGCTCAAGGTCTACCTCTCGAAAAGGTATTTGAACTGCAGAAGCAGATTGCTGTGCAGGCGTAGTAACATAATCAAAAAAACACCATTTCAAAATTTTCACCTATCTTTCCATGAAAACTTTTTTGGTTATCTCGTGTGCATCGAAAGATGACTCAGATTATGATTACACTTATGACTACACGGAAGATGAAGAGAGCTACATCAACGATGTTGAACCTGTAGCTACAGAGAACTTTCTTGCAAATATTGAACCGATTGAACTTGAATCTCTCTTTTTCCTTAAAAAGTCTGGAAAAAAAGTAAAGCCTCGTGAAGTAACAAAGGTTGGACTAATTCCTCGTACAAATGCCGTAGAATTCCATTTCCGAGATGGTTCAAATGATATTGCTGTTATCTGGCGCAAGGCTGAACGCGATAAAATACTTGAAGCCTGCAATACCTTCCTTCAGCAGTATGAGGAAAAAACTGTCCCTCACGTAAAAATCAATAAAAAGAATGCGTATTTTGTTTCTAAATGTTCTCTTTGGTTTGGTTTACTGAGTCCTGTTATGGGCTGTGAAAAAAATGTATATTACGTAATTCCGGAATTTATAGATAAAAAACCATATCTTCTCATTCGTTTTGTGCCTACAGAAACGACTTCAGAAAATTCTAATACCTATACACCTAAGGTTTCACTCTATATGTCTCCTTCTCAAATCCGCGATTTTGTTGAAGTAATGAATCAGGAAAAACTTGAGGCCTCAATTCAGGAAAAGAAGAAAAAAGCATATACTTACTAAGTAAAAGAAAATCTAAGCTTATAAAAAGACCTGAACTTCAAATAAACGTTCAGGTCTTTTTTTTCCTCATGAGAGGAACTCAGCAACAAAGCAATTATTTTCTATTAATGTTTGATTATGCTTCTACCTTAGCAGGCTCATTCAATATTTCACGAATCTCTTCTTCAGTCATATGCAGAGATTTTGCGATTAGCTCGATAGAGGCTCCGTTAGCGTAAAAGTTACGGGCTGCTTCCACGGCTTTTTGCTGAGCACTTTGTTGTATACCTTCTTCTGGTACTTTCGAAGCTGGTAACCAGCTTCGAAAGTACCAGAGTGTCTTAATTTAGAAATGTAGTTTTCTTCATCCACATCTTTTATTATTTCAGCAAGAAAGTTTCTGACATCTATTTGACTTCCAAAATATTTTGATAACTCGTTTACATAATCATCAAACGTATACTTAGTATCTAGTGTACATTCAGGTCCAAATAACGAATGCCTCAATTCTAGAGAAAATCCTCGTACTTCATTAGTATTAGGATCTTTGGTAAATCCGATTTCTTTTGAAAAATTATTCCTATCATTCTCTACTTCAAATATTAATTCTAAGAAGTTAACGTAGTCTTCTTTTGTATTTGGAATAGAAATATATGAGAATAATGCTTTAAGAGCAAATCCGGAAGATAAATAAGCTTCAAGTTTTTCCTTTAGATTATAAGAATCGGTATTACATTCCTTGAACACGTTTTTCCAGTATTGATTTATTATTTTTTTATCAAACTTTTCCTCATTGTATAAATAGTTTCACTTGAATCATTTTACGCAGTTTTTTTTAAACATTTTTCCAAAAAACTGCGTAAAATGATTAGGTTTTGACAATATTATATGTAGGGAAAATATCACAGCAATCACATTTCCCTAAGGAATTAATATGGAATTAGAAACTGAAGATGAATTTGAACCTCAGTATCCGGCACAGTTGTATACAAAGAGACCTAATCCAACTGCACTTTTGAGTCCGCTTTATGACTCAACCTTTAAGGGAATCTTTACCCAGGAGACGGAAGATTCAAACCTTGCCCTGCAAAGTTTTATCTCTGACGTACTTGGGTGTAAAGTAAAAAATGTCATACTAAAACCAAATGAGCCGGCAAAGGATAATCCTAATCAAAAAGGCATGAGCTATGATATAAGCATTGAATTTGATGATGGCGAAATTTCAGACATTGAGATGCAGGCCTGGAAAGAAAATTATGACTATGGAACTCGCGCAGAGATTCAAAGTGCAAGACTTCTTAATAATAATGCAAAAAAAGGAGATGTTTGGGATTCCCCAAAAGTCTATCAGATTTCCATTCTCAACTTTCATTACAGGAAAGGTGACAACAAAATACTATCGTGGTATACTATGAAGGACGAAACGTGTAAAACTCTTTCGGACAGACAGAATATTATCTTTATAGACTTAAAGACAATCCGAAAAAAAATCGGTACGCCGATTAATGAACTTACTCCAGTAGAAAAATGGGGCTTGTTCTTTAGTTATGTAGACAGCGAAAAATATTCTGATTATATCAGTGAACTTGTCAGGAGTGAAAAAGGAATTATGGCTGCAGAAAACACTGTAAAATACATGAGCGAAGCAGACGACAACTGGTTCGTTCAGAATTCTCGTTTCATTGCCGAACGCGACAAGAATACCCAGATCCACAATGCAGAAAAACGTGGTCACGAAAAGGGCTTACAGGAAGGTATACAACAGGGCATTCAACAAGGTATACAACAGCAAGCCATTGAAGCAGCAATTAAGCTCTTAAAAAATAACAAACTTTCTCCAGAAGAAATTGCAGATACTCAAGGCCTCACCCTTGAGAAAGTTCTTGAGCTGCAGAAAAATATCCCTGTAGAGGCAGAGGCTTAAAACTCCGTAGAGTACTTTCGCTGGCGCGCATCGCAATTACTTACAAGGGGATAAAAAAAGACCGTTCCGGTTGGGGAACGGTCTTTTTGATTTTAACTAATTAGAACTAGGTGTTCAAATTAGAGGGAAATCTTACAACCAACATCAAGCTGACCAGCTTTTACGTTGTAGT
>CAMNGG010000026.1 GCA_946537975.1 uncultured Treponema sp.
ATCAAAAAAGAGAGATGGATCAATACCCTGGGCACCCTCAATCGGGATTGGATTTGACCAGGGGCCTTCCGGATGGTCAGCCGTTACAAAAAAGTTCCCCAGCTTATCTACCTGAGTACAGATACAGTAAAATTTGCCGTCATGAAAACGGATTGTCGGCGCAAAAAGCCCGCGAGAAACCCTGGCGCCGGTAAAATCCAGCTGCTCCGGCCGGTCAATCACATTACCAATCTGCTCCCAGGTAACAAGATTTTTGCTCTTAAAAACCGGCAGCCCCGGCAAATATGAAAAAGAAGAGCAGACGATATAATAATATCCCCCCGCCTCACAGATAGAAGGATCCGGATAAAAGCCCGGAAGAATTGGATTAATAATTCGTGTGGCCATAATTTCCTCAAAACCCCAGTCATCCTGAACTTGATTCAGGATCTTATAATACTAGAATACCACCATCTGACTGTTTTTTATAGAAGGAAACTCCCCTATTCTTTGAAGATTTCTATAATTGTGGTAAAAAAAAGATTTTGGGGCCTGCTAATTTTGAAAAATCGTGATTTAACGGGCTTGATTTTGTGCGAGTTTCTAAGGCGCGGCCTGCTAATTTGAGTTTTTTTTAATTTAGCGGGCTCGCCATCCGATAAAGTTCCGAAGAGGAGCCTGCTTATTTTCATAAAATCACTTTTCGCGGGCTTATCTCTAATCCCAAATACATAGAGTCCATATAATGGTGTAAATTAAAAAGAGTCATAAACTTCAATCCTAATTATAATGTTAAGTGACCAAACTAAAACATTAGAAAGGAGAAAAATTTATGACTCAATTGAATCTTACTTTAGACCAGGAAGAATTGCTAGAACTTTTAGCAGGAAATCGTGAAATGGCATTAAAGCATCTTGTCGAAAAGATACTTAATCAGGTGCTTGAAATGGAATCCACAGAACAGTTGTGCGCTGATAATTACGAAAGAACCTCGGACAGGAAAGACTATCGGAACGGAAGCCGGGAACGTGAGTTGACCACTAAAATAGGGACCATTGTTCTCAATGTTCCAAGACACAGAAATCAGCCATTTCATACAATGCTTTTTGAGACGTACCAGAGAAATGAAGCTGCATTAATTACAACAATGGCAGAAATGGTTGTAAACGGAGTGTCTACAAGAAAAGTATCCAATGTTATTGAAATCATCTGCGGAAAAGAGTTTTCAAAATCAACGGTCTCAGAAGCCTGCAAGATACTGGATAAAGAAGTCCAGGAATTCAAAAACAGACCCCTGGATTATGAGGACTATTCATATCTGATGATTGATGCCACATATTTCAAAGTAAGGGAAAAGCACAGGATTATTTCCAAAGCAATGATGATTGCAATAGGAATCACGGAGGAAGGCAGGAAAGAAATCATAGGAATAGATGTTTACGATGATGAAAGCAATGAAACATGGATAAGTTTTCTTCTTTCGCTGAAGAAAAGAGGTCTGAAATCTCCAATGATGATTACTTCAGACGCTCATATGGCGATCAGACATGCAATAGCAAAGGTTTTTCCGGAAAGTGCATGGCAACGCTGTCAGTTCCATTTCATTAAAAATATTCTGGACGCAGCACCAAAAACTCAGCGGGCCGGATTAGAAATCGAACTAAAAGATATTTTCAAGACAAAGAAAATTGATGATGCCAGAAAAAAGTTTTCAGAAGTGGTTAACGATTACAGGGAGGTTGCAGCCAATGCAATTGATATCCTTGAAAATGGTTTCGAAGATGTTCTTACGGTTTATAATCTCCCTGATGAAATGAGAATTGCTTTGAGAACCTCAAACTGCATTGAAAGATTTAATGGAGAACTTAAACGCAGGTCAAATGTAATCAGGATTTTTCCAAACAAAGAATCGCTTTTGCGACTTATAGGATCTGTAGCTGTTGATTACAATGATGCCTTGCTTTCAAAGAAATTAATGTTTCATAGAAAAATACCGGAAATGATTACTCTGGAAATGAAAATAAAACTGCAGTCGATAGCTCTTGCTCAAAGGCAATCGCTTGAAGCTGCTTAGTTACATATCATTATATTAGGATTGGATTTTACACCAGATTTTGGACTTGACCAGGATTTTTCTGAATCCATCTGATATTCCAACTAAATTATCAAATATGCCGCTTTAGTAGGAAGCAAATTTTTATCTTTTGTGAAAACTTCCAACTATAAGGGTGTTTTGTTTCATTTAGTTGGAAAAATTATAAAGCAACCACGAGAAGTCGGTTACATTTTGTCCCTGAAGCCACTGCAACTCGCCAGTTTTTCCAACTAAACCATGTGATTTGCAATTTTAGTAGGATGATTGTGCTTATTTAGATGAAAATCATTCCAACTAAATCGATAATAATGGTCAATTAGTAGTAATATTTTCATCTGACACAAAGTGTGCTACCTACTAACTTTACTCCAATTGTATTTTATTTGGAGAAAACTTCTAAAAATCCCCGGCTGCCTCCTGATTTTCATCTCGCCTCCCCTTGACAATTTTTTTTCTTCTCACTAGATTGAAATTATCGACGAGC
>CAMNGG010000027.1 GCA_946537975.1 uncultured Treponema sp.
AACATCAGAGAAACCAGGAATCTCAAACTCGCCTTCCATAGCGAAATCATCGTGGGAACCAAACTCAAAATCTCCGTCGCCGCCACCATTTAACTGAGAATCTGTATCCTGAATACCAAAATCCATTCCCTCCATCTCAGAAGTATCAAATACCTCGAGAGGAGCATTTTCATCACCTTCTTCTCCGCCGGCATCACTTCCACCAATATCATCAAGTCCGGCTGTATCATCAAAATCAGGAATCTCGTCTTCTGCTGAAAACTCTGGAGTTTCAGGAGCTTCTACATCACCCGCATCAAAAAGACCATCTGGAATTCCGCTGTCTTCTGCTTCTCCGCCCGCACTTAAGGCTTCTGAAGAAAAATCATCTGAAGCTGAGGTATCTGCTGTTGCATCAGAAAAATCTGCAGCAGCATCAGGGGCATCAAAATCCAGATTGCCCAGTTCTTCAAGACCAGATGATTCTCTTGAAGAAGCGCTTTCTGTCTCAGCACTTCCTTCAGTTTCCGCAGGAGCTTCTGTCTCTGGCTCATCTTCATCAAAATTATCTGGAGGAAGAGAATCAAAATCATCAAGAGCAGTATCTGTAGATTCTGAAGCCGCTGGAGTTTCAAAGGTATCTGGCGCATCAAAATCAAGGCTGCCTAAATCTTCGAGAGTTTCACTGGTTGCGGTGTCAGTAGTTGTATCCTCAGGAATATTAAAATCAAAATCACCGGCAGCTTCTGTATCTGCTGAAGGAGCTGTATTATCAAGCGATGCAAGATCATCTAAGGAAGCGTTGTCAGCAGGAACAACAAGGTCATCTTGCGGTGCTGAATCGCCTGATACTGCAAGGTCATCTAAAGATGCTGCATCATCTCCAGGAAGAGTAAAATCATCCAAAGGTGCAGCATCACCCGATGTAGAAAAATCGTCTAGAGGAGAAGCGTCTCCAGGAAGGCCAAAATCCTCTAAAGGAGCTGCATCATCAAGAGTTGTTGTATCATCTGGCGAAGGAATATCAGCTAAAGCATCAGGCTCATCCAGTGAAGCCATATCATCTAAGGACGGAAGCTCATCCATTGCAGCCGGCTCGTCAAGGGAAACTGATTCCTCAAGAGGAGCGGGTTCTTCTAAAGTTTCTGCTTCATCAAGTGGTGATACATCGTCAAAAGAGTCTGTAACTTCTTTTGGAGCCGCTGCAGGCTCAGAGCCAATATCATCTAAATCTGGAATATCTTCAAAATCATCTAAATCTACTTCAGCATTTTCTTCTGATTCTGCTTCTGCTTCTTTCTCTGCAGGCTCATCAAAACCACCGCCCGCAAGAAGAGCATCAAGTCCCATATCAGCAATTGAAACCTCTTCAGGCTCCTCTTCTACAATTTCCTCCGGCTCTTCTTCCGGCTCATCAAACATAGAAAGGTCCGGCATGCCGGCATTCATATCAGAAGCTTCTGCCGCAACAGGAGTTAAAAGTGATGACATATCCGGAGCTTCAAAGCTTGGAGCAGGCTCTGCTTCGCCAGAAGTTTCACTGGCCGCAGATGGATTTACAAGGGCTGTTAAATCTGAAAGATCTTCATCGGCAGCAGATACCTCTACCTCTGCCTCAATCTCAGGCATACCAAGAACAAAGTCTTCTGAGTCATTTTTATCTTCAATTTCTTTTGGAATCTCAATTTTTACAGGCTTTTCACCGCGTGCGGCACGAAGATTTACCTCGTCTCCGAGTGAAAGAAGATCGCTGCTGAATTGTTTAAGCTGACTTAATCCTGGCATACTACTTTAATTTTACCCCACAACCCTTGTAAATTACAAGTATAATATACTTATTATATGAACGGCGTTTTTTTAAATTGACTTAAGAGAAATATATAAATATAAGAAATCTTAAAAATTGATATGCTTCCACTGCGAAAAGGCCCAACTCTGCGGGCGCCAGGCAATAAATGTCTGCTCATAATTTTATATACTTCCGTTGCGAAGACACCCCTTCTGCGGGCGCCAGGCAGTGGAACTTGGACTCGCTTCAGCTCCGCTTCCGCTCGCCCCTGGCGATGCAGAAGGGGTATCTTCTCCACTCGCGTATATAAAATTATAAACAACGTTATCTCTAACTTAAGGCATTATTACATCACCGGCTTATATATTATACTTGTACTAAACTCTCCCAAAAGAACTCCGATAATCTGAGTATGAAAAAGCTTATTTTACTCTTGATTGCAGGTGTGGGGCTTTTGGGGGCGCCGCTCTTTGCCGCTGAGATTACAAATTATCAGAATTTTGAGCTTGATACCCTTTTGCATGAAATCGACAAGCCGGGAGCTCCTGTGGTCACCGACGATTATATTATTTTCACCGCTGATACAAAGCACCGTTTTGTAGGAATTGCATTTGATTTCGAAGAATACAAGATAATCCATCCCTTCCAGATTCTCACCCAGAAGGATGATGAAGAAAAAGTCAGCCGTAAGCACATGTTCTATGTTTACAAACGGGAGCACAAGTTTACCGAGCTGCGTTACCGCCTCGTTTTTGATGGCCTTTGGACAACAGACCCGCTCAATCCAAACAAGGAATACGACCAGAATGTAAACCTTTATTTTTCAAAGCTGGATAATCTCGGAAGCATAAACGTTTATACAGAATCACCAAAGAACGACTATGCCCATTTCATTTACAAGGGAGAAAGCGGCCAGAAAATAAACCTTGCGGGCACCTTCACCAACTGGGACCCATGGATTTACGAAATGGTAGAAACTTCGCCGGGACTTTATGAGCTTGAACTGCCCCTGCCTGCCGGAAAATATTATTACAACTATTATATTGGACTTACACCGGTACTCGACAATACAAATCCGCAAAAGATTTACACAACAGACGGCCGCAGCGCCAGTGTACTTACCGTAAATTAGTAATAAAATTATAAAAGAAAAAGCATGCGGTCTACGCGGCTTTGAATATTTTGACAAGCAGTCAAGCTGCTTGCAAAATATCAAAGAGTGTATCCCACATGCTTTTTCTTTTTATAGCTTTATATTTCTTTTTACTTGAAACGCTTAGCAAGATCCATCAGTTTTTTCATATCCATGCCTTTAAGGGCACTTGGGTCTAATCCACCTGGAAGTCCGCCGGCACCCGGGGTACCTGCTCCGCCGAGGCCACCCATTCCGCCAAGGGCTGAAGGATCAAGTCCCAGCTGATTCATCATGCGTCCCTGCATTCCGCGGTTACGGCTTACCTTTTTCATCATAAGCTTAGTTTTTTCAAACTGCTTAAGAAGCTTGTTTACATCTGCAACTGATGTACCGCTTCCCTTTGCAATTCGTTTTCGGCGGCTTGGGCCAATAATCAGGTGATTAAGGCGCTCTTTGTATGTCATACTCTGGATTATTGCTTCGTTTTTCTTCATAGCAGAAAAATCCATCTGAGATGCATCCATTCCGCTCATTCCAGGAATCATATCGATGATAGACTGCATGTTGCCCATCTTTTTTACCTGCTGGAACTGTTCAAGGTAATCCTGCAGGGTAAACTCATTGCGCTGCAGCTTTTTCTGCATTTTAAGAGCCGCTTCTGCATCCATTGTTTCCTGAGCTTTTTCAACAAGAGAAACAACATCACCCATACCAAGAATGCGGGAAGCAATTCGCTCCGGATGGAATACTTCAAAGTCTTCTGTTTTTTCACCTGTACCAATAAAGAGAATCGGCTTACCTGTGATTGTCTTAAGAGAAAGAGCCGCACCACCGCGGGCATCTGAGTCGAACTTTGTAAGGATAACACCGGTAAGGCCAAGCTGTTCATCAAAGGTCTTTGCAATATCAACTGCGTTCTGACCGGTCATTGCATCGGCAACAAGCAGCACTTCTACAGGACCAGTTGCCTTTTTGATTTTTACAAGCTCTGCCATCATCTCTTGGTCAATCTGAAGACGACCAGCAGTATCTATAATAATTGTATCGTAGCCGTTCTTGCGGGCAAAGCTGATAGAATCCTCAGCATTACGAACGGCATTCTTAGAATCTTCTTTATAAACAGGAACACCGATTTTCTCGCCCAGCTGGCTCAACTGTTCCACGGCAGCAGGACGTACAAGGTCACAGGCAGCGAGCAAAGGTTTTCTACCCTCTTTTTTAAGGCGGGCAGCAAGCTTGTGGGCTGCGGTAGTTTTACCGGCACCCTGGAGACCCAGCATCAAAATTACAGACTGAGTATCAGGGCCTTTAAGGTGTAAATCAACCTTGGTATCTCCCAGCATTGCAACCATCTTGTCATAGATGATTTTTGTAAACTGCTGGCCCGGGTCTACAGACTTAAGAACCTTTTCACCCTTGGCTTCTTCTATAGTAGAATTAACAAAGCGGCGTACAACACGGAGGTTTACGTCGGCTTCGAGAAGAGCCATTTTGATTTCTTCAACGGCATCTTCGATATTTTTTTCAGTGATTGTTGATTTACCACTGAGTTTTTTTACGATTCCA
>CAMNGG010000028.1 GCA_946537975.1 uncultured Treponema sp.
GCCAGGGCAAAGGCTGTAATTGCCTGGAATCCGAAAACAAATGAAGTTCGTTCCGGCCAAACTGAAACATCAAAGGGCTTTGAGCACTGGCTGATTAAATTCAGCGGAGTTGAGGGAAATAAAGATAAGGAAGATGAAGACCGCGAGGATTTTGGAATCATTGAATATGCTTATTATCTAATGGCAAGGGAAGCTGGAATCAATATGAGTAAATGCCGAATCCTTGATGATGGAAAAAACTCTCATTTTATGACAAAACGATTTGACCGTGATGATAATGGAAATAAATTTCATATGCAGACTTTGTGCACACTTGCTCATTTTGATTTTAATCAGGCGGGGCTTTACAGCTATGAGCAGTTGTTTTCAATCCTAAATCAGATAGGAGCTCATCACACGGATTCTTTAGAAGCTTTTAGACGAATGCTTTTTAATATTTTTGCATTTAACTGTGATGACCATACAAAAAATATTTCATTCCTTATGGATAAAAGCGGGCAGTGGAGTCTGGCACCTGCTTATGACATTTCCTTTGCCTATAACCCAAATGGATTATGGACTTCGAGTCATCAGATGACGGTAAACGGAAAACGAAAAAATATAACAGAAGATGATTTTGAAACCTGTGCAAAAATTGGAAATCTTACGTCAAGGGAAGTCAAGGCGACAATAGAAGATGTTCGTGCAGGAATTTCAAAATGGAAAAGTTTTGCCAAAGATGTCGGGCTTTCAGAAAAAAGAATTAACGAGATTTGGGCTTTGATTGGGATGAAATAATATGAAAAAATGCTACAGCAATTATTTCTAGTTTTCATTTGCTTATAAAATTGATTCTTGTTTTATAGATATACCTTTCGAATATGCGAAACTTTATATGTAATTGCGGCTATAATATGCAATGGAAGTGATACATAAACTGATTATCCATTTTTTTTAGGGACTATCGTGTTTGCGGTGGTCTTTTTTAATTTATAAATTCAACAAGACAATTTTTGATTCTCTGCCAAATTTCTGACATTTCAGAAAAAAGAGGACTCAATCTTTCCCAGTCTAATTCGTAGCCGTATGAGTGGCGGAAGACATGACGGAATCCCAGGTATTCTTTTAGAGGTTCTTCTAAATCTTGCGATAGAACAGCTTTTCGTTTTTCAGTTTCTTTGAACATAGAATGAAAAAGTTCACTGTGCCACATTGTGCTTGTGAGTGGAGTATTATCTGTTGCTTTATGAATCAGTTTGAATATGCTTTCCAGGTCATTGTAAAAGGAGTGGAGAATAGAACCCGCTGCATTTAAATCAAAAAAATCTGGTTCTGTATTTTTGCATTTTGTAAGAAGAAGAGAAGATTTACTTACAAGAGTGTCAATTTTGGAGATTTCAAGATTTATCTTTTCTTTTGTAATCTCATCCAATTTTTTTAAGTTCTCCTACTCTTTGAAGTAAGTCGAAAAAATCTTTCTGGTAATCAAAATCAACTAAATCAACTGGCATTTTTAAGGCTTCTTCCAGGTCTGAATGCATGCGGAAAAAGAGCTTTGGAGACAAACCTTTTACGCCTAAATCTACATCAGAATTATCATTGGCTTTTCCGGTTGCCTGTGAGCCGAAAAGATAGATTTCAGTGCAGCCTGCATTTTTGAGGATATTCGTTGCTTTTGCAAGAATCATAGCATTCATACTGATAATATAACACGATTTATGGAAATTTGATAGACTTTTTTTTCTTGAGTGAGTTTTCATCGATTTCTTCCGATAATATAAATATGATTTTATCGGAATTAGTTGAAGAATTTTTGCTTTATCTTTCAGCCGTAAGAGGGCTCTCAGAAAATACTGTAATCGGATACAGAAATGATTTAAAAGAGTTACAGAGGTTTCTGTCTCCAACGCTTGATATTAATACAATCACTAAGGAAAATCTTCTTTTATCAATCGGTCAGTTATCTAAAGAAAAAAAAGCTGCAGCCAGCGTGAACAGATTTATAGCTGCTGTAAGAACTATGTTTTCATATGCACTGAAATTTGGCTATATCAAAAAAAATCCTGCCTTAGATTTAAAAACTGTAAAATTGCCAAAAAGAGTTCCAAATTTTATGACACAGGCAGAAGTTCAGGAATTGTGTTCTGAACCTGAAAATAATGAACTTCTCTGGGAAAGCCGGGACAGAGCCTTATTTTTGATGTTGTATTCATCCGGCTGCCGAATCAGTGAAATTACAAATCTAAAACTAGATGATTTTATGGATAATTATCATTCTGCAATTGTTACAGGAAAAGGAAATAAACAGAGAAAGGTGTTTTTCGCAGAAGAGTCTAGAAAGGCCCTTGCAGAATACTTGCAGGATAGAAACAAATTGATGGTGGAGAAACATATCACTGAACCAACAAGACAAGTTTTTGTGAATCAGAAGGGAAATGCAATGTCTGTTGGAGGAATCCGCTTTATAATTTCAAAATATTCTGGAGCTAAGGGTACAAATCATCATGTAAATCCTCATTCCTTCCGCCACACTTTTGCAACTACTATGATTGGAAATGGGGCTGATGTGCGTCTTGTTCAGGAAATGCTGGGGCATTCAAGTATCAGTACAACCCAGCGATATACTCATATAACTACCGAAAAATTAATTGATATTTATAACAAGGCACATCCACATTCTTAAAATTAATCATCATTTTATTTGCCTACAACCTCTGAAATCATTATATTTTTAGATATGGGAAATAAAACAAAAATTAGAAGCACAACAATTTTAGCTGTTCGACGAAACGGACAGGTTGCTATGGCTGGCGATGGTCAGTGCACTTTGGGAGAAACTGTTTGTAAGGGAAATTCTCGCAAAGTTCGAAAAATTTATGATGGAAAGATTTTAACAGGATTTGCTGGTTCTGTTGCAGATGCTTTTACACTTTTAGATAGATTTGAAACAAAAGTAAAAGAATATAATGGTGATATCATGCGTTCTGCAGTTGAACTTGCTAAGGCATGGCGTACAGACCGTACTTTGCAGAAACTTGAGGCTATGCTCCTTGTTGCTGACAAAAAACAGATCCTTTTGATTAGTGGTGATGGAAACGTAATTGAACCAGAACACGATGCAATTGCAATCGGCAGCGGCGGCAATTACGCTTATTCTGCGGCCCTCGCTTATCTTGACTCTTCGGATTTGAGCGCTAAGGAAATTGCTGAGCGTTCTCTAAAAATTGCAGGTAGTATTTGTATTTACACAAATCAAAATTTGACTGTTGAGACGCTGGAGTAGTGATTTATACAAATAGTCGCTTTTTAGTTGACCAGTAAAAATCCCCTGAATGATATTATTGTGTTTATGTTTTTTTCAGGGGAAAAAATGAATCAATTATTAATTTTATATGCAAATCAGAAACCTTTTTTAATTCCAACATCTGTTCAGTCCGATTTGGACAAAAAAATCAAAACTTCAGATTTTTTAGTTTCAGATGATAAAGGAACTCACAGACTTGTAGGATTAAAATACATTCCAGGAAAGATGTGCGCACCTGTAATAACTTTTGTATGCATGCGGCACGAAATGGCTCTTGCTAAACAATTAGCTTTTGATACAGGTAAAAAGATTTTTTATAATTCTGAAGTATCAGCCATGCTTTTTAAATATCAGAAAGGGGAAGTCTTGCATGAAAAAGATTTTCTCCCGGTGGTAATGATGTATGCTCAGATAATCAAAAGTCGCCGAAAAGTTTACCATCAGTAAAAAAAATCCTTGTATAATTAAATTATGAATCTGGAAGAAATGCATAAAGAGAAATTCATTGAGAAAATAAGAATCAATGGAAAAGAATATGAATATATTATGACAAGCAGTTCTGAAGTCTTAAAAAGTGAACTTCAGAATCTTGGGTGCCGGCTTCCTGTTTATACAGACTATCGATACAATCCTCAGTTATCATTAGAAGTTCGGGATAAAATGATTCTCCACCAGACAAAATGGTCATTCACTTTTAGTAATGGAAGTGCAGTTTTGAATTATTATAAGGAAGATGAAAATGGAAAAGGAACACCTTATATCGTCTTTCTTTCTGAACTTCTTGATTTTGCTAAACTTCAGACCAATTATTCAGCAAAACTTCTTCAAATGTTCGAAAAAATCGGACATAAAGACTTGCCTGGTATTGCTTCTGAATGGTCCCCTCTTATGGTTGCTGTAAGTCAGAGAAAAACAGGAATTGTAAAGTTTCTTTTAGAAAATGGTATTTCTCCAGATTGTTCTGATTCAAATGATTTTACACCTCTTATGCTGGCTGCATTTTTGAATGAAACAGAAATAATGTCTTTTTTGATAAAGTATGGAGCTGATGTAAATGCACGTTCAAAAAATAATTTTACGGCTTTAATATATGCAATCTATGCAAATGCACTTGATGCGGTAAAAATTCTTAATGAAAATGGTGCAGATTTAAAGCTTTCAATCACACCAAAAATAATTGAGACAAAGAGAACTTTTAAGGAAACTTTGGAATTCTATATCAGTAATTATTCTCTGAATGGAATTGCAGATATAAGTCTTATTTATAAAAACTGCGGAATGAGTAAGCAGAATTTTTCAAAAATCAGATCATCAAAAAATAAAAATTATCATCCTCATAAAGAGACAGTAATACAACTTGCAATTGGAATGAGACTTACTCTGGCTCAGACGGAAACTTTACTTTCGAGTGCTGGATTTATTTTTGAAGAAGGAAATCCTGTTGATAGAATTGTAAAACAGCATATTTCAAATCAGGATTATGATATTGATAAAATAAATGATGAAATATGGAAGGTTGCAGGAAAATCTTTGATAAAAGATTGTAAATAAAAGTTTGAACTTTTTGTCTAAAACAGATTTATTTCATGTTTTTTTCAATAAGGGCTGCAAAATCACTTAATGAAATGTTAAAAAATTTTGCTGTTTTATAAATAACTTCTAGAGAAGGTGTTTTTTTGCCATTTTCAATCTCAGAAATATATACCTGATGTGAATCAATGGCATCAGCTAGTTTTTCCTGAGAAATCCCTTTGTTTTGTCGTAGTTCGCGCACAGTTTGTGCTACGGCTTTATTAAGTGGCATATATATAGAATAAAGGTATTTGAATTGAAAAGTTATAAACTATAGCTTATAATGATTACTTCATAAGCTATTGCTTATATATATTGGAGGATTTTTTATGAAGAAATTACTTGGTTTGCTGGTTCTTACAGCATCTATTTTTGCTTTTATAGGATGTGCTACAACAAAAACAAAAGGTTCTGGAATAAAAGGACAGGGCTCTAAAGTTGATACTGGAAAAAGAGTCTTAATTGATTATCAGGGAGCGACATTTGGATCAGAAATTCCTGAATGGGTAAAACTTATAGGCGAAGGTCAGTATTCGGAAAAGGTATTATCAAAATCAATGCCGGGCGTAGAAAATAAAAAGGTGTTTGTAGTAACTAACCGTGGTAATAAACTTAATTATATTGAGCAATGGGCTGACTTAGTAAAAATTGAAACAGAAGTTGCTGGTATAATGGAAAGAGTTGCTGGAAAATCTGTAGAAGCAACAATGAAAGGCAGTGATAACGAAGATTTGCAGGAAACATTGAATATGTTCCGCGTATCTCTGACAAATGTAAGGCTTTCTGGACTGGAAAAAGTTGCAAGCTATTGGACAAAGAATAAACTTGTTGATGATGATGGTGAAACAATAGAAACATTTTATGAGTACTATGCCGTATGGGGAATGGATAAAAAGATTTTTAATAATCAGTTAAAGGAAGCCCTTAAAGGAATAGACGAAACAGCAACGGAAGCTGCATATCTCAAAGCAAAGGTTACTGAAGATCTGATTGATTCTGTTACTGATGGTAGCTTTACAGATGCCTATTCATACTAAAACAAAAAAAACTGCTCAATTACTTTTCTGTTTTTTTGTAGCGATTTTTTGTATATCGTGTGCTTCCACAGCAAGGCACGAAAAGCCTTTATGGGCAGATTCTTTTACAATATCTCAAGTTTTTCCGTCTGAAAGATATATTGTCAGTCTGGGGTATGCAGCCACAAAAGAGATGGCTGTTTCTGCTTCAGACGGAAATCTTGCTTCTTATTTTTCACGGGAAATATCTTCATTTACAAGAGCAACTCAAAATCTTTCAAATACAGATGAAACGAAAGAAAGCCTGTCTAGAGAAATAATTATAAAATCTCATATTGAGCTGTTTGGTATAAATCATACAGAGCCTTATTTTGATTCTGATAATAAGAGTTATATTGTGTGTTCTTATATTTCAAGGGAAGAGGCATGGAGCATTCTGGAGCCTAAACTGAATATACAGTTTTTTTCTATTTCGAAAAGCATAAATCAAGTAAGAAATCAAAATGGATTAAAGGCAATAATCAATATAAATAAATTAATGTCAGCAGTTTCCAATTTTGAGGAATTGTATTATATGGCTCTTTTTATTTTTCCAAATCGTTGTGAAAAATATACAAATATGATGGAAGAACTGTATGAGCTAAAGCAGATGTCTCAAATCTTAAAACATGAAGTCAGAATCAAAATAAATATAAAAGGCGATTCCGATGAGCGAATTTATGCAAAAATAAGCAGTCTTGTATCTGATTCAGATTTTTCAGTTTGTAAAACTAATGAAAACCATATTATGAGTGTGGATGTTGATATTGCAGAACAAATTATAGGAAACATTCATTCAATTTATCCTCAAATTTCTGTAGTCATTTCTAATGGAAAAGAAGTTGTCTCGTCTTTTTCAAAATCACTTGAAAAGGTTTCAGCCTTTAATTCAGCTACAGTTAGAAAAATGGCACTTTCCAGAATAAAGAATGTCTTGGATGAGGAATTTGTAGAGGCATGTTTAAAGTAGAAAAAATTAAGGAACAATAAAGGCAGGAGTTTTTATGAAGAAATTTACAATTTGTCTTTTAGCAATTTTGATGGCAATTCCGCTTTTTGCAAAGACTTACAGCTTGCAGGAGGCAATAAGCAATGGAAGTGCTGAAATATGCAAGAAAATAGATGGCAATATAAATACCGTGGTAGTTGTAGATGTTCAATCTGATTCAGAAAGTTTAAGTGATTATATTTATTCTGAGCTAAATTATAGCTTTGTAAATAATCTTAAAAAGACATCTGTCGCAGAAAGAAATGAATTTACTCTTTCACTTATCAAAAAAGAATTTGAATATCAAAACTCTGGTGAAGTGAGTGATGTAACGATTCAGTCGGTAGGAAATTCTCTTGGTGCGGATTGTGTAGTTTTAGGTAAGATTGAAGATTTTTCATCTGGTTGGAAGTTTACCTTAAAAGCCGTTCAAGTGGAAACTAAGAAGATTTTGTGTGTCTGGAGTGGTACGATTTCAAAAAATGACAAAGATGTGAAGTTCATTGTGTCAAAAGATAATGTAGATAATACAGTGAATAAAAAAATAGAAAACTACGAAGAAAAAAGAATAATAAGAACTGAAGTATTCTTTCCTTATACATCGAATCCATGGTCTGAAGAATGGGAATACATATACTATGAGAGTGACAAGGGTAAATTCTATGACAGTAATTCATATCCAGAGTATTGGCAGGAGAAATTAATAAAACCAAAACTGATAAATACATATTTTATAGAAAATGACAATTTGACAGAGTTACAATATGCGACAAAAATATTGAAAGATTATGGAACTGTGTTTGTTATATGCCGTGCTGAGAATGAGATAAGATATTTTCAAGCTGTGAAATTAGAAAATAGTATAATATTTCAATTATATTTTAGTGCTGACGGACTAAAGTCTGTACAGAATGATAATAAGGTTATTTCTGTAATTGATAAGAAAAAAAATATTAAAGATTTTATATTAGTAGAAGGTGGTTCTTTTTATATGGGAAGCGGCAGATATAGAGATAATCCCATTCATAAAGAAAATGTTTCAAGTTTTTATATGTGCATTCACGAGGTTACACAAAAAGAGTGGTTTGCATATATGACTACTCTGCCAACAAAATATACAAAACATTTAGGAGATGATTATCCTATAGATTGTATATCTATAAATAAAGCTATTGAGTATTGTAATAAAAGAAGTTTAGCGGAGAACTTGCAGCCTTGTTACATAAAGGAAGGAAGTCTCTATTTTTGTGATTTTAAAGCAAATGGGTATAGATTGCCGACAGAATCTGAATGGGAATATGCTGCAAAAGGCGGAAAAAATAAAGATACATATGTATATAGCGGAAGTAATTCTTTAGAATCAGTTGCATGGACAAATGGTCCTCATAAGGTAATGACAAAGAACTCAAATTCTATTGGACTTTTTGATATGTCAGGCAATGTTTCTGAATTATGTTGGGGAAAAAATCAATATTACAATACAGATAATTGCAATATACGAGGAGGATCAGTTGCTCCTGAAGGATATGACCATGTCTATGATGTTTCTTTTAGCAATGATTGGCCTGGAGGTGATGGAGATGGCTTTAATACATTTATTGGCTTCCGGATTATACGCAATGCAAACTAATGTTCTCAAAGGAGAATAGATTTATGGCTGACAGAATAAATAATAAAGAGTTCGTATTCAGGTGTCTAAAAGCACTTGAAACACACGGAAAGGTAGAAGAGATTCATACTTTGCTTACAAATCCAATTATTTCAGAAAATCTGTTTGGAGTAACATGGCAGAATAATGAAAATGAAAAATGCCCGATTTTAAAAGCTGTTTTGCAAGGAATGGATAAAGAAGTGATGCAAAAGGCTTCAAACGGAAAAGACGTTTACTATCCCGAATTGATTAATTTAGATGGTGTTAATTACCTTGTTTATAATAATTGGATTGATGATGTAAGAAAAAAGTTTCTTAAGTGGACTAAAAATATCATTTTTCCCGAATTGGAAGAAATTGAAGAAATAATTAAAGGAAGTAATTAAACAGGGAGAAAAAAAATAGGAGTATAAACGATGTCAAATACAAACTATTGGAAACAAATGAAAATTGATGCTTCAGATGCTACAAAAAACGAACTGGAAAAACGTAAGGAAGCATACGAAAAAGCCCATGATATACGAAAGTTTGAAATTGGTTTGTTCTGGCAAAGAGCAACTTACTATTGGGCTTTTATATTAGCTGCTTTTACAGCTCATTTTGCACTAATTGGAATGCTATTTGGAAATGAAAACAGAGATTTTTCTATTCCTGAATTATACAAATTACCAGGTTTTTCTCTTTTTGCACTGGCAGTGACAGCATTCTTCTGCTATTTCTTTTCTCTCTGTTGGGTTCTAATGAATAAAGGCTCAAAATTCTGGCAAAAGAATTGGGAAGGTCATATTGATGAACTGGAACAAGAATTTTCAGGAGATTTGTATAAGGTAATTCTTAACACTAATGACAAAAATGAATTTTGTTGTTGTCCTTTATCTTTGCAAGCATACGATTATTCAGTATCAAAAATTACAATGATTACATCTATTGCATTGATGGTTGCGTCATTTTTGATGTTTTTATTTTATACAGGAATAATTTTTTTTCGTTGTATAAAATCTAAAAATATTGATTTTACATATTTTGAATCATTACGATGGGAAGTTGGTATTGTACTTTTACTTGGTGCATTTGCACTTTCTCTTTGTATTTTTTCTTCTGCAAAAGGAAACGACCATAAAAAAGAAAAACAAAATAGTCATTGGATAAATCGCGATGAATTAATAAAAAAGTAATGAATGGTTTTTATTATATTTATAAAGCAGGAGTTATATATGTTCTGTAAATACTGTGGAAAAGAATTGGCAGAAGGGGTGAAATTTTGTTCCAGATGTGGAAAGCAATTGTTTCACAATTCAATAGATTTACAAGGTGAAACAAAAGAAGGACCTATATCAGTAAATGAACAACTAAATGGTGGAGTTGAAATTCAGCCAGTTCAAGTAAAATCAGCTGAACAAAACTGTAACGTTGTTGAAGAAAAATCAGTTAACACCAAGAAGTTTTGTGAAAATTGTGGAGAACCACTTATTGATGGAGCTAAATTTTGTTTAGCCTGTGGTAGTCCTGTTTCTGCATCAATTTCGGTAGAAGAGCATATAAATAAAAATAGTCAGCAACCTGTAAACAGAATATCTCAATTTGAAACAAAGAATAATACTGCTCCGTATAATCCAACTCAATCATCAAAATCTCGTCTTGTTGCTGCCTTGCTTGCTTTTTTCTTGGGAGAATTTGGTGCACATCGTTTTTATGTAGGAAAAAAGTCTTCTGCTGTCTGGCAAATAATTTTTGGATTTTCATTTTTTATTGCTTTAATCTGTATCGCTGTTGATTTTCCAGAAGCAGGAATTTTTTTCCTAATGCTTGGATTGGTCTGGGCTGTGTGGATATTGGTGGACTTCATAATGATTTTATGCGGTTCCTTTAAGGATAAGGATGACTTACCTCTTGTAAACTGGGATTTTTAATTGGAGTGCAAAATGTATTGTAGTAATTGTGGTAAAGAAATTAGTGATACTGCGAAATTCTGTCCATTATGTGGAAGTCCTCAATCAGCTAGCCAGCAAACTAAATCAGAGTCAGAATCAGTTGTAATTGATGGTGAAAATGCAGAAGTATTCAATTTTCATGAATGGATTGTACAAAACGGTCTTGAATCGTACGAAGACTTACTGAAAACACAGGACTTGAATACTCTTGATGTTCTGATGACTCTGACAGAATCTGATTTAGAAAAAATAGGAATTGAAAGTATCGGTGCAAAAAAGAAGATAATCAATGGTATTCAAAGATTAAAAACTTCGGCTTCAACTTTTTCTGCTACCCAAGAGATTTCAGAAAAAGAGAGCATTCCAAACCGTTGCCCTAATTGTGGAAATATCTGGGGAATGGAAAATGAAACATCAGGAGCAGGAAATACTTTGGGTAAGGCTCTCGTTGGAGGGCTTTTTCTAGGTCCTGTTGGAGTAATTGGAGGGGCTGCTTTTGGAAATAAAACTGTAACTTATATTTGTAAAAAATGTGGTTTTAAGAAAGATTATAAGAGTTCTATAGTAAAAACAGCTGCCAGAGGCGTTAAGAATATTTTTAAGTAATATTGGTCGAGGAGAAAACAATGTTTTGCAAAAATTGCGGAAGTAAATTAGATAATGATGCAATATTCTGTACGAATTGCGGTAAAAAACTTTCTGATGTTTTTACTGCAAAGTATTGTGTAGCTTGTGGTGTAAAATTAGATGACGATGCAGTTTTCTGTTCAAATTGCGGGTATAAAGTTCATGAAGAGAAAGTAAATAATGATATTACGGATGAGAAGACTTTTAGTAATGAAAGCAGTATTGACGAAGAAACTCAAGAGAAGTTTGAAAACGCTGACGAAAATGCGGCTGATGTTGATAGAGTTTCAAATACTGATGAAACAATCAATGATATAGTATCAGTAGACAAACAAGATATAAAAGAAAATAAGGAAGAAATAAAAAATATTGCTATTGCGAATGTTATTGAAAGCTCAGAAACTAGCAAAAAGAAAAATGACAAATTAGTAGATAAACTATTCTGGTTAGCTTTGATTATTATTATTGTATTCGGGCCTTGTGCTTATATAGCAATAAATACAAAATCTCCGTGGGTTTCAAATGACACATTCTCTTTTGATATTTATAACTCTTATACTTTCAATCATTATAATGCTTATGAAGATGATGACTATGAATTTGACTGTTATAAGCTTTCCTCAAAGGTAATTTCAGAAATAAGTAAAAATCTTCCTCAGTACTTTATTTATAATCAAAAAAAATATGAAGTGGATAATGTAAATTTAGATTATTTTGAAGTAGATCTTGCACATGAAGATGAAGGTCTTGTAGAGGATTTTGGAATCACTAATGAAATACTAAAAAAATATAATGTAATAATTTTCTGGAACGACTATGACGGAAAATACCACCATTTTGATTCAGTCATGATTTTAGACGGTACGGAGAGTTTTATCTTATACAAGTACATTGATTTTTCAAATTTCAACTATTAAAAGAATCAAATGGGAGATAATTTTATGAAAAAAATATTATTAATT
>CAMNGG010000029.1 GCA_946537975.1 uncultured Treponema sp.
TATTAGCCAATTGTTTAAAATATTGTAAGATTTCTGAAAAAGAAAAAGAAGCAGCTCTTAATAGACTGCTGTCTATTGATAGAAGTAACTGCACAATATCAAAAATTGCCTACAATTTAAATTTATATTCTGTTATAAAAAATCAATTTACAGGGATAACAATATAGAAATTTAATATAATCGGAAGTGTTGCGGGGGTGTCCCCCGCAGTGAGGGTAGCGACTAACGAAGTGGGCGCGCAGGGGAAAACTTCCCCCTTAATACTCATAAAAAAGAGGATAAAAATGGCAGAAAATAAAATTGGCGAAATAGTAATTTTTAAGACCTCTGATGACAAAATATCTTTTGATGTTCGTTTTGAAGGAGAAACTGTATGGCTTACTATTGAAGATATGGCTTCTCTTTTTGAAAAATCGCGGTCAACTATAAATGAGCATATTTTGAGTATTTTTGAAGAAGGTGAGCTTGAAAAAGAAAATGTAGTGAGAAAAATCGGAAATTCCGATTTTTCTACCAAGCCTACAAATTACTACAACCTTGATGTAATAATTTCAGTTGGTTATAGGGTTAAGTCTTTGAGGGGAACTCAGTTCCGCCAGTGGGCAACAAAGCGGCTTAACGAATATATCCGTAAAGGCTTTACAATGGACGATGAACGGCTGAAAGAAGCTGGTGGCGGCGACTATTGGAAAGAGCTCTTGGCTCGAATCCGCGATATTCGTTCTTCTGAAAAAGTTATGTATCGGCAGGTTCTGGATTTATATGCGACAAGTGCGGACTATAATCCTAAGTCGGCTGAATCTGTTGCATAACGCTTAGAGAATTGAATAAGATTGAAAATAAGGGTAAGAAGGAATAAAGGGAGACTGATGTTATGAGTAAAATTTCAACTCGCTTTTTTAATGACAGGGAAGTTCGCGCTGTTTGGGATGAGGAGAATTCCAAATGGTGGTTTTCTGCGATTGATATTATAAGGGCAATAAACAATGAAGAAGATTATGTAAAGGCTGGAAACTACTGGCGGTGGCTAAAAAAGAAATTCAGTTCAGAAGGAGTTCAACTCGTGAGTATCACTCACGACTTCAAATTTACAGCTCCAGACGGAAAAAAGCGTACGGCAGATGCCCTTGATTATGACTGTGTTCAGATTCTTGCAAAGCATTTTCCTAATAACAATGCAGTCAAATTTCTTGATTGGTTCAATTACAGCGACAACACGATTGACGGACAAAGCAAGAAAAAAGCCTATACATTTTTAAATAGTGATTTGGTTTCGGATGAAGATGTTGGAACTACAAAGGCTTTACAACAGATTCATGCGTATATTTTTGGCGGTCTTTATGATTATGCAGGAAAAATAAGAACAAAAACTATAAGCAAAGGGGATTTTACTTTTTGCGTTGCTCAGTATCTGAATGAGGCATTGGCGAATATAGACAAAATGAGCGAAAACTCTTTTGATGAAATTGTAGATAAATATGTAGAAATGAATGTGGCACATCCTTTTATGGAAGGAAATGGTCGCAGCACTCGAATATGGCTTGATTTGATTTTGAAAAAACGCCCTGACAGACAAAATCAACGACCGCGAAATATTTATGAAAGGTATTGATTATTCATATTATTATGAGGAAGCGGAGGAGTAAAATCATGCAATTCACCGAACACAATCTTGAACTTTCAATAATGGAGCTCTTTGAAAACGAAGGATATACTCACCAGACTGGGCAGGATATTCACCGTGAAAAGACTGATGTTCTGCTGCCTGAATTGCTTAGTGCTTTTCTTCTTCATCGTTATGCTGCTGCCGGAATTACCGAATCTGAAATTGCAACAATCATTACCCAGCTTAAAAATATAAGTGGCTCTGATTACGATGCAAACAAGCGGATGCTGGATTTAATCTGCAACGGTTTTACTTTCCGCCGGGAAGACAAAAGTCAGAAAGATCTTTTTATTCAGCTGATTGATTTTGAAGAGCCTGAACGGAACTTTTTTGAAATTGTGAATCAGGTTGAGATTCAGGGACAAGAACAGCTTCGTATTCCGGATGGTATTGTTTATGTAAACGGACTTCCGATTGTGGTGCTTGAGTTTAAGTCGGCAATCAAAGAAAACACAACTATAGAAGATGCTTATAAACAGCTTACAATCCGCTACCGCCGCGATATCCCGGAACTTTTCAAATACAATGCTTTTGTTGTAATCAGCGATGGAGTGAATAATAAGATTGGTTCGCTCTTTAGTCCTTACG
Organism: uncultured Treponema sp.; assembly: GCA_946537975.1. Classification (GTDB taxonomy): domain Bacteria; phylum Spirochaetota; class Spirochaetia; order Treponematales; family Treponemataceae; genus Treponema_D. The sequence continues at coordinate 2,255 of CAMNGG010000029.1, forward strand.
AATATTTTTATGCCTGGCGCAAGATTGAAAGTACAGACAAGGAAGTAGATGGAATCTCTTCACTTATCACAATGGTAAAAGGACTATTCCGTAAAGACAGGCTTGTAAAAGTTATAAAGGACTTTGTTTACTTTCCTGATTCCAGCGATAAGGAAACAAAAATTGTCTGCCGTTATCCACAGTTCTTTGCCGCTGAATCTTTGTATAAAAGTATTGGCTCTGCAATCCGTCCAAATGGAAACGGTAAGGGCGGTATTTATTTTGGAGCTACCGGTTGTGGTAAAAGTTACACAATGGTTTTCTTGAGCAGGCTTTTGATGAAGTCCCGCGAATTGAACAGCCCGACAATTGTTGTAATTACCGACAGAACAGACCTTGATGCTCAGCTTAGCAAAATCTTTGTTGAAAGTAAAAACTATATTGGCGATGAAAATGTTGAATGTATTGAAAGTCGTGCACTTTTGAAAGAAAAACTTGAAGACAGAAAAAGTGGAGGTGTTTTCCTTACCACAATTCAGAAATTCTGTGAATATATAAAGCTGCTTTCTGAGCGTTCAAATATCATCTGTATAAGTGACGAAGCTCACCGCAGCCAGAATAATCTTGAAGAAAAAACTGTAATTACAGATAACGGCGTTGAACATAAATACGGCTTTGCAAAATATCTGCATGATTCACTTCCTAATGCAACTTATGTTGGCTTTACAGGAACTCCAATTGATGAAATGGCTCAGGTCTTTGGTGATGTTGTTGAATCCTACACAATGAAAGAATCTGTTGCCGATGGAATTACCGTAAATCTTGTTTATGAAGGCCGTGCCGCTAAAGTAATTCTTGACCAGAAGAAAGTCCGCGAGATTGAAGAGTATTATGCTCAGTGCGAGGATGAAGGCGCAAATGAAGCTCAGATTGCTGCAAGTAAAAAGGCAGTTGCTAACTTTGATGCAATTATTGGCGATGATGATGTAGTTGCAGAAGTTGCGCATGATTTTATTAATCACTATGAAACTCGTGTTCGCGAAGGCGCGACTGTTGAAGGCAAAGCAATGTTTGTCTGCTCCAACCGTGAAATTGCTTATAAGCTCTGGCAGAAGATTGTTGAGCTTCGTCCTGAATGGAATGAAAAGAAAGACTGTGGTGATAAGGATTACAAGCCAATCGAAAAAATCAAAATGGTAATGACCGAGAATAAAGCTAAGGACACTAAAGGACTTTTTGAACTTCTCGGAAATCACGAATACAGAAGAGAACTGGACCGCCAGTTTAAGAAAGTTGAATCAAACTTTAAGATTGCGATTGTAGTTGATATGTGGATTACAGGCTTTGATGTTCCGTCTCTTGATACAATCTATATCTACAAGCCATTGCAGAAGCATACTTTGATTCAGACAATCAGCCGTGTAAATAGAACCTATAAAGGCAAAGACCGCGGTTTGATTGTAGACTACATCGGAATCAAACGGGCAATGAATGAAGCCCTCAAAAAATATACCGGCGATGATAACGAAGAGTTTGAAGATACAGATAAAGCAGTTGTAATTGTAAAAGACCAGATTAGCGTTCTGGATGCAATGTTCAATGAGTTTGATTCTTCTGACTATTACAATGGAAGCCCACTTAAACAACTTGAATGTTTGAATAAGGCTGTTGAGTTTGTTCAGGCAAGTGAAGAATTAGAAAAGCGATTTATGGATGCAGTCCGCAGAATGAAGAAGGCATTCAATCTTTGTTCTTCCAGCGAAAACTTTACAAAGAGCGAAAAAGACAAAATCAACTTCTACATTGCAATCCGTTCTATTTTGTTCAAGCTGACAAAAGGCGAGGCTCCTGACATTACAACAATGAATCACCATGTTGCACAGTTAATAAACGAAGCGATAAAAGGCAACGGTGTTGAAGAACTCTTCCAAGTTGGTAAAAATGTAAACTTTGATATCTTTACACCTGAATATCTTGAGAAAATAAATGCAATTCAGCTGCCGAATACAAAAATCAAAATCCTGCAGCAGCTTTTACAGCAGGTTATTGCAGACTATAAGCGAACCAATAAAATCAAGGCAATGGAATTCAGCGAGCGGCCTAAAAAACTTGTTGAAGAATACAACAACCGCCACCTTGATGATTTTTACTGTTCAGGTTCTTGATGAAGTTACAAAACAGCTGAACGAATTGCTCAATGATATTCAAAAAGACAAAGAGCACTTTAAGGAACTTGGAATCAGCTTCGAAGAAAAGGCCTTCTACGATATTCTTGTAAGCTGCGCACAGAAATTCCATTTTGAAAATCAGTATCCAGATAACAAGATGAAAGACCTTGCAAAGAAAGTGAAGGTTTTGGTAGATGATAAAACCCGCTACACAGACTGGGACCAGCGAATTGATGTAAAAGCCGAAATGGAAGCCGACTTAATGATTCTCCTTTACGAGAATGGATATCCATCAGTACCAAGAAACGAAGTTTATAATGAAGTATTTGAGCAGGCTGAGAATTTTAAGAAGTATGTAGACCAATAGAATGAAGTTTGCTACAATATTTCCAATTCAACTGGAGTCTCCATGCGCATAACCCAAATCACCCATAACAAAAAACAATTCCTCAGTCTCCTCCTTCTTGCCGACGAGCAGGAAGACATGATTGACCGCTACCTTGAGAAGGGAGAAATGTTTGTTCTTGACGATGATGGGGTAAAGGCGGAATGTGTCGTTACCGATGAGGAAAATGGCATTCTTGAAATAAAGAACATCGCCACCGCACCAGAGAGCCAGGGAAAAGGCTACGGCAAAAAACTGATTGACTTTGTGGTGCAAAAATACCGCGACCGTTTTTCCGTTCTACAGGTGGGAACAGGTGACAGTCCGCTCACGATTCCCTTTTATGAAAAATGCGGATTCAAGAGGCATCATGTGGAAAAGGATTTTTTTACCAAAAACTACGACCATCCCATTTTTGAGGCAGGCGTTCAGCTTGTGGACATGATTTATCTGCGGAAGGATTTACAGATGATGCAAATAAGAATCGCGGTAGCTGCTGATCAAAGCAAGATTTGTTCCTTATTTGAGCAGATATTTACTTAAAAAGACTGTCGGATAAAACGGAGGTGAGCAATGAAATACAAACTTATCAACTACGAAACAACCGGAGAAGGAAAGCCGGTTCTTGTCATACACGGATGGGGGATATGCAGCCTCACGATGAAAGGCGCGTTCGAACCGATTTTCTCTCAGTTAAAAAACTACAAGCGCTATTACATTGACCTTCCGGGAATGGGCTTGTCCGAGCGCGGCGACATAAAAAATTCCGACGACATGCTTTTTGCCCTGCATGATTTTGCGGTGAACGTCATACAGGAAAAGTGCATCGTAATCGGTCAGAGTTACGGAGGTCTTCTTGCGCGGGGTTT
>CAMNGG010000030.1 GCA_946537975.1 uncultured Treponema sp.
TCTTTAAGAAGTGAGCGGTAGCGGTCTTCGTGGCGCTTTTCAATTGAAGCAACTGCGCGGAACTTTGCTGCGAGTTCTGCAAAGCCTTCTTCTTCTGCAGTTTTTGCAAAGCCTACGTACATATCTGTCCATTCGTAGTTTTCGCCGTCTGCGGCATTCTTAAGATTTGTTTTTGTGTCTGCAATTCCTTCGAGCTCTGTAAGCCACATTTTTGCGTGCTGCTCTTCGTTGTTAGCAGTTTTCTTGAAGATTTCGGCGATTTTTGAGAGGCCTTCTTTTTCAGCTACGGCTGAAAAATATGTGTATTTGTTTCTTGCCTGTGATTCACCGGCAAAAGCTGCCTGTAAGTTTTTTTCTGTCTGAGTTCCTGCGTATTTGCTCATTTTTTGCTCCTATAAAAGGTGGTTTCGAGAGCCTCAACCACCGTAATTTTATCTATTATGAGCCATAATTGTTATGAATTCAAGAGAAAAATGGATTGCTAAATTACATACACAATGAATGCACAAAGCCAGGCAAGGACGCACTGCCAGACAACCATTTCTACTGCCCACTTTGCGCCAAGCTCTCTTTTTACCGAGGCAATGGCGGCAATACATGGCGAGTAGAGAAGGCTGAAAACAAGTAAGCTTGCTGCGGCCTTTGTTGTGAGTGCGCTTGCGACTCCACCCGCAAAAAGAATCTCCATAGTAGAAACCACACTTTCCTTTGCCATTACGCCGGAAATCAGACTTGTGCAGATTCTCCAGTCACCAAGTCCAAGCGGGCGGAAAAGAGGCTCCAGCAGGCCTGCGATTCGGGCCAGAATACTTTGAGAAGAATCTTCTATAAATTGCAGCTGAGGACTGAAGCTCTGCAAAAACCAGATTACGATAGTCGCAATAAAAATCACTGTAAAGGCACGCTCTAAAAAATCCTTTGCCTTTTCCCAGAGGAGCTGGCAGGTGTTCCTAACGCTCGGTAGTCTGTAATTTGGAAGCTCCATAACAAAAGGAACAGGCTCACCCTTAAAGAGAGTTTTGCGGTAAAGCAGGGCTGCAAGAATACCCACAATAATTCCAAGGACATACAGGCCTGTCATAATAAGACCTCCTCGTCCCGGGAAGAAGGCTGCCGTAAAGAAGGCGTAAATCGGGAGTTTTGCGGTACAGCTCATAAAAGGTGTAAGAAGAATTGTCATCTTTCGGTCGCGCTCGCTCGGCAAGATTCTTGTAGACATAACAGCCGGAACCGTACAGCCAAAGCCAATCAAAAGAGGAACAATGCTGCGGCCGGACAAACCGATTTTTCGCAGCAGTGTATCCATTACAAAGGCAACACGGGCAATGTAGCCCGAATCTTCCAGCAGCGACAAAAACAAAAACAAAGTAACAATAACAGGCAGGAAGGAAAGCACGCTGCCAACGCCGGCGAAAATACCATCGATAATAAGGGCATGTAAAACCTCGTTTACGCCAACCGCACTAAGGCCGGAATCAACAAGGGCTGTAAGCGCATCAATTCCCTGCTCGAGCAAGCCCTGTAAAAAGGCACCGATCACATTAAAGGTCAAAAAGAAAACGCCCGCCATAATCAGAATAAAAAGCGGAATGGCAGTGTATTTACCGGTGAGCAGGGCGTCGATTTTCTGGGAGCGGACGCGCTCCTTGCTTTCGTGAGGTTTATGAACTGTCTGGCTGCAAACCTTACGGATATAGGCATAACGCATGTCTGCAATGGCGGCGCTGCGGTCGAGGCCTCGCTCATTTTCCATCTGCAGGGCAATGTGTTCCAGAGTTTCCTTTTCGTTCAAATCTAAATCAAGCTGATGTACAATTCTCTTGTCTCCCTCCAGCAATTTTGAAGCCGCAAAGCGAACCGGAATACCGGCCTTATCTGCATGATCCTGAATCAAATGAATTACCGCATGCAGGGCTCGGTGAACGGCACCACCGCCGGTATTTTCATCACAAAAATCCTGGCGAAGAGGTTTTTCCTGAAAGTGGGCAACGTGAATGGCGTGTTTTATAAGCTCATCAACACCCTGATTCTTGCTTGCCGAAATCGGAATGACAGGAACCCCAAGCAGCTCTTCCATTTTGTTTACATCAACAGAACCTCCGTTACCGGTAACCTCATCCATCATGTTGAGGGCAATTACCATAGGCACGTCCATCTCAAGCAGCTGCATGGTAAGGTAAAGGTTACGCTCAATGTTAGTTGCGTCTACTATATTAATAATTCCCTTAGGCTTTTCGTTTAATACAAAATTGCGGGAAATGATTTCTTCAGATGTGTAGGGCGACATTGAATAAATACCGGGCAGGTCCGTTACAAGAGTGTTTGCCTGTCCGCGAATCTGGCCGTCCTTGCGGTCTACTGTTACACCCGGGAAATTTCCTACATGCTGATTAGACCCGGTCAACTGATTAAAAAGGGTAGTCTTACCGCAATTCTGATTTCCTACAAGAGCGTAGGTGAGGGTAGTACCGGCAGGAAGCGGGTCGCCATCATCTTTTGCATGGAAGCGGCCGCCTTCGCCAAGACCCGGGTGCTCGGTTGCTTTACCACCGGTGGTTGAGCTTGTCGAAACCACATTTTTCGGGTTCGTGGTGGTTTCGATACGCCCTGACGGGCACTCAACCACCGAACATTCTGTTTCCACCTCAATCTTCGCCGCATCATCAAGGCGCATTGTAAGCTCATAGCCGCTTACATCAAACTCAACAGGGTCTCCCATAGGCGCTGTTTTGATTTTAGTAATCACTGTGCCGGGAATTACACCCATATCCAGAAAGTGCTGACGGAGTTCACCGTTTCCGCCAACCTTAGAAATACAACCAGACTGGCCAATCTGTAAATCTTTTAATGTCATGAAAAGTGCTCTTATAAAAAAA